>NYVY01000011.1 GCA_002684875.1 Pseudomonadota bacterium | reverse complement strand
TAATCACACAGTCGAGATTTTATGGACTCTGATTCCCTTTTTAATAGTTGTTGGAATTGGTGTTTACGCGACACCTGCTGTGATGGCTCAAAAGGACACATCAAATGCAGAATTAACAATAAAGGTGACTGGATACCAATGGAAATGGGGTTATGAGTATTTGAAAGGTGAAGGTGAAGGGATAAAGTTTTTATCAACATTAACAACCCCTTATGAGCAAAGAGTTAACATAGCGCCAAAGACAAATAATTATCTGCTAGAGGTTGATAACCCTCTTGTTGTACCTGTTGATAAAAAAGTCAGAGTTGTAATTACCGCTAATGATGTAATTCACGCTTGGTCGGTACCAGCGCTCGGTGTGAAACAAGATTCAATACCTGGGTTTGTCAGAGACTCTTGGTTCAAGGCTGAAAAAACAGGAACTTATGTCGGACAATGCTCAGAGCTTTGTGGAAAAGATCATGCATTTATGCCTATAGCAGTTAAAGTTTTATCGGCTGAGGATTATTCAATTTGGGTGGATGGACAGCAAGCAAGTTTTGACCAAAAGTCAAATAAGAAGGTAGCCGAAGAGAAACAAAAAAATAAATCAATGCCTGCCGAGTCAATATCGGCTGTTGCTTTTAGTCAGGAGGAAACGAAATGAGTGCAGTTTTAGAACCACAAGGTCAAGCAGGACATCATGAAGATCATGATCATCATCCAACTGGTTGGAGAAGGTGGCTTTTTGCTACGAACCACAAGGATATTGGAACGATGTATCTTTGGTTTAGTTTTAGTATGTTGCTCGTTGGAGGAGTGTTAGCACTTGGAATAAGAACTGAGCTTTTCCAGCCAGGGCTGCAGGTTGTGCAACCAGAACTTTTCAATCAATTAACTACCATGCACGGCATAATTATGGTTTTCGGAGCTATAATGCCAGCTTTTGTGGGTTTTGCTAACTGGATGGTGCCTTTACAAATTGGCGCTCCAGACATGGCGTTCGCTCGAATGAATAATTTAAGTTTTTGGCTCGTAATTCCTGCTGGTCTTCTTCTTGTAGCGTCCTTTTTTGTTCCTGGCGGAGCTACAGCTGCTGGCTGGACTCTTTACGCGCCGCTATCTATTCAGATGGGTATTGGCATGGATTTAGCAATTTTTGCGATTCACATTTTAGGCGCGTCATCGATCATGGGTAGCATCAACATTGTTACAACAATTTTAAATATGAGAGCGCCTGGTATGACGCTGATGAAAATGCCGTTATTTGTGTGGACTTGGTTGATAACTGCCTATTTGCTTATCGCTGTAATGCCAGTTTTGGCTGGTGCCATCACTATGATTTTAACAGACAGGGACTTCGGAACAGCTTTTTTTAACGCGGCAGGTGGTGGCGACCCTGTAATGTATCAACACATATTTTGGTTTTTTGGCCACCCCGAGGTTTACATCATGATCTTACCCGCATTCGGTATTGTGTCTGAGATCATTCCAACGTTTTCGAGAAAGAAACTTTTCGGTTACAGTTCTATGGTCTATGCAACTGCTTCCATTGCCATATTATCTTTCGTGGTATGGGCGCATCACATGTTTACTACTGGTATGCCTTTGACTGGCCAGTTGTTTTATATGTATGCCACTATGCTTATAGCAGTCCCAACGGGCGTAAAGATTTTTAATTGGTTAGCTACTATGTGGCGGGGAGCTATGACTTTCGAAACGCCTATGTTATTTTCAATTGGTTTTATCGTGGTATTTACTATTGGCGGCCTGACAGGAATTATATTATCCGTCGCACCACTCGACATTCAGCTTCATGACACTTATTATGTAGTGGCCCATTTTCACTATGTTTTAGTTGCTGGTTCTCTATTTGCTCTCTTTGCGGGAGTCTATTATTGGCTTCCTAAATGGACAGGACATATGTATAACGAAGGTTTGGGAAAATTGCATTTTTGGTTATCTATGATTTTCTTTAACGTCACATTCTTCCCTATGCACTTTTTAGGACTCGCTGGAATGCCACGGAGATATGCAGACTATCCGATGCAATTCGCTGATTTTAACCTAGTAGCATCTATTGGTGCTTTTGGGTTTGGGTTTGCTCAACTAGTCTTTTTGTATTGCGTCATAAAATGCATAAATGGAGGCGAAAAAGCTAAAGCTAATCCGTGGGACGCAAAGGATGGTGGATTAGAGTGGACCGTACCTTCTCCTGCTCCTTTCCATACATTTGAAACTCCTCCAACTGTTAATAAGTAAAAGGGGGTCATCTAGGTTTGCCAGAGAAAACCATTAATTCTGATAAGGATACCGTGAAGTCAAGTAGGGTCAACTTAAGGGTTGGCCTTACTCTCGCTTCTGTTGCTCTGGCCTTTTTCCTGGGTATCATTGCTAAATACGTTTTCTTACCAGTTTAGTCATGGATAGGGTTTCAAAAACTAACAAAAATACCTCAGTTAAGCTGTTTTTCTTAACATGCTTAATGTTCGGTTTTGGGTTTTCTTTGATCCCATTTTACAACGCCATTTGTGAGGTTACTGGAATCAATATTTTGGCGGCTAGAGATAAGGCTGAAATGACTCCAGAGGAGCTGGAGACTAACCAGATTGATTACACCAGAAAAGTTGCAATTGAGTTTGACTCTAATTCTCATGGCCCTTGGGACTTTAAAGCAGCAGAAAGGTCAATAATGGTCCACCCTGGTGAGTTGGTTATGGTTGAGTTCGAAGTTACTAACCCTTCCACTATAAACACATCTGGGCAGGCGATACCTAGTTATGCTCCATTACAAGCTGCGTCGTATTTAAAAAAACTGGATTGTTTTTGCTTTGANCAACAAAANCTTAACGCTGGTGAAACTAAGCTTTTTCCAGTAGTATTCGTTATTGATAAAGATATTCCGAAAAGTATTACAAGTATCACAATGAGTTATACATTTTTTGAATTATTATCACAAAATTATGAGGAAACGAATTATGCATTTGATGTTACAGCCAAGCTTAAGAAAAACTTGTAGTTTTTAATCTAGTAATTCTTTTCATTGGTCATAGTAGCGGAAAAACTTCAAGAATTTAGGGATTTACGAATTTCCTTTGTAGGTGTTTTTTGCAGGATATAATTGAGGTACCGTAGTTCGTTTGCAATTTAAATGTTAGTCAAAAAGTTAGGTAAGGAATTTAGTATGGTTACTGTTACGAAGGACTCAAGTTATTATGTACCCTCTCCGAGTAAATGGCCAGCAGTTGGCTCTATCTCTATGATACTGACTATGTTCGGTGCAGCTGGGCTCGTAAATTCTGTACCATACTCTCATTTTGTGTTGCTAGGTGGATTACTCATTTTGGCGTATATGTTTTTTGGATGGTTTGGTCAGGTAGCATCAGAATCCGAGCAAGGCAGCTATGGGGAAAATGTTGATGCGAGTTTTAGATGGGGTATGGGCTGGTTTATTTTTAGTGAAGTAATGTTTTTTGGCGCTTTTTTTGGCGCTTTGTTTTACGCCAGAATTATAGCTATGCCTTGGCTAGGAGATTTAGACCATCAATCTTTTTTATGGCCAGATTTTAAAGCGGTTTGGCCAAATACGGGCCCCTTAAGTGGTACCTTTGAACCATTTCAAACGATGGGTCCCCTTTGGGTCCCTACCATAAATACTGCGTTGCTTTTGACCTCTGGTGTCACTCTAACTATCTCACATCATTATTTAAGGGAAAGTAAAAGAAATAGTTGCTTACTGTGGCTCGGTTTAACTGTTCTCTTGGGTTTTATATTTGTTGGGTTTCAGGCTTATGAGTATATGCACGCATATGCTGACCTTAATCTCAAACTTACTTCTGGAATTTACGGGTCGACTTTCTTTTTGCTAACAGGGTTTCATGGCTTTCACGTATGTGTCGGAGCAATAATGTTACTCGTTGTGTGGTCTAGATTAGCGAAAGGTCATTTTACGGCAGACAAGCACTTTGCGTTTGAGGGTGCAGCATGGTACTGGCACTTTGTTGATGTCGTCTGGTTNGGGCTATATATATTGGTATATTGGACCTAAATAATTTNAANAAGCTTGGTNTAACTTGTNAGGTTTATACCAGTGGGTTCAATNTACCCAAAGAAATGNGCGCTTATTATCAGTANAAAAATTAGAATCGAAAATANTACTCTGAATGCCAGCGCTTTCAANAGTTTTTTTGAATTNCCTTTTTTACTTACTANGTGAAAAAGACCATTNGCTAGATTAAATATTACTAATATAAAACCAAATAGAATTGCTACTTTTACCATAATTAGACAGAGTTTATTAGTGAGAAACAGAGATTATATACGTAATTTTGTTTTTGGAATGATAGCGGTGCTTTGTTTTTGTCTTTCTTTNTGGCANGGGACTAGAGCAAAATACAAACAGCACCTCAATAACAAATTACAGCTTAACGCACAAATCGCAACNCCTGTTAAGTATCCAAGCAGAGAGTTTACTGAAATGTCTAAAAAACCGGCCTCGGATTANAATTGGTCAACCTTATCAATACACGGGGAGTATGTCCCAGATACAACCATCTATTTGGATAANAGGTCGTACAAAAGCGTTCCAGGTGTCCACGTANTAAGCGCCTTTAAAATAAATGACTCAGACAGCTATGTATGGGTTAATAGAGGATGGGTTAGAAAGGCTCCGGGAACCTTGGAAAAAGTTGATAGATTTATCAACGGAGAGCTCTTCTTACCGCAATTGCTAGAGCCGAGGATTATCCAAGGTAAGGTTGAGGTAAATTTAATGCAAAGAATAGAGCTTTCCCAAAATGAAATAGAAATGCAACGTGGCTTTCTATGGCAAAACGCTAACTGGCCAAGATTAAATCAAATAGCTATTAACAGTCCTTTTCTTGCTAATCGTTCCCCTTTACCATTTATCTTATGGAGNAGTAGCGGNGGAGACGAGATTTTAAAAAGAGTTGAGGTATCGCAGTCTTATCTTAATNTTACAAAGCACATAAGCTATGCTGTACAGTGGTTNTTTTTTGGTATCATTACTCTAGTCTTTGGATTTTTGTTACATAGGAAGCCTAAAAATGTCGTCTAACCCGCGCAAGAAAAACTTAATTTTTTGGTTGATAGTATTTGTTTGTTCTGCACCTGTGGTTCTTGCTACAGTNATGTACTACTACTTNAAGCCAACATCATTTATTAATTANGGTGAATTAATCAANCCTCCGGTAAGTATTAGTGATATNACNGTNAACGAAATAAGGAGGCCTTCAATTGAAAGTGCATTTGTAGATACCTCGGAGTCAAATCAGAAAATTGATACATTAANGGGTTTAGGGGGTAGATGGATGTTAGCTTACATAAACACAAAAGATATATGTGAGCTTAANTGTTTAGATAGTTTATATTTAACTCGTCAAGTGCGTCTAATGACTGGAAAAAATCGCTTTAGAGTTGAGAGAGTTTATTTGGANCTTTCTGGTAATGATAATATTGCTATCAATTTTTCTGATAAAAGTTTTCAAGGACTTTGGTACTTTGGAGGTCAATCCANTCAAAGTCCATTTAAGTCAACAAATATTTCTTTTGATGGAATTTGGATTGTGGATCCAATGGGNAATTTGGTGATGAGGTATCCNGTTGGNGCGAATATAAAAAAAGTTTANAAAGATTTGTCCAGGCTTTTAAAGGCNTCGAGAATAGGNTGAGCAAATGGCATCTTTGGTAAATTACTCTACTGAAACTTTTTCCCAGTTTCTTAGCTTAACGAAACCAAGAGTAAATTTCTTAATAGTTTTCTGTGCGATGATTGGGATGNTCATGGCNTGGTACCAAACACCCCANTACTCTTTTTCTTTAAGCTTATTNATATACGCTTCNNTAGGTATNGGAATGGTTTCAGGNGCNGCAGCAGCTGTAAATTGNTTGGTTGAGCGGCAAATTGATTCTAAGATGGCCAGAACNGCATGGCGCCCACTTCCTTCAGGAGCTCTTACGGCTCTNCAAACACTTTTCTTTGCTTCTATTCTCGGTGTGTCTGGTTTTATAGTTCTAGCGACATTTGTAAATTACTTTACGGCGTATCTTACGTTAGCAACATTTGCTGGTTACACAATCATTTATACTGTAATTCTCAAGCCGTTAACTCCTCAAAATATTGTCATAGGAGGAGCTTCGGGCGCAATGCCTCCAGTTCTTGGATGGGCAGCCGTTACAGGGGTGACTACGCCAGAAGCTTGGTTGTTGTTTTTAATTATATTTGTTTGGACGCCTCCCCATTTTTGGGCTTTGGCTCTTTATAGAGTGGAGGACTATAAACGTTCAGGCCTGCCAATGTTGCCTGTTACACATGGATCCAAATTTACCAGACTCCAAATATTATTATATTCAATTCTTATGCTTCCTGTTGCTACATCTCCCTTTTTGATAGGTATGAGCGGGTATTTTTACCTCGGTGTATCCTCATTTGCGAGTCTTTATTTTATTATTGTTTCTTGGTCCTTATACCAAGATTACACCGAGAAGGAAGCAAGATACGTTTTCAAATATTCGATATATTACTTAACTATTGTTTTTGCCGCACTTATCATTGATAAATTAATAATGAATGCCATGGTTTAATAGGCCTTATTTCATAAAACGTTTTATGTTAACTTTGTCTTTAAACTTTTTAAGGCATTACACTCAATCTGCCTTACCCGCTCAGCTGATATCCCAAGATTTTTTGCAATTTCTTTTAGAGTCAAAGGTTTTGCTCCTTCGGAAACATTTAACCATCTAGATTCAAGAATATATCTACTTCTTTTGTCCATATCTTGAATACCAGCTCTAAGAGATTGATTAATTTGAACTTTATGCTCCTGATTAGATACTATATCAAAAGGGTCGGCGCCCACTGCACTCAAATCATGCCCAAAATAGTCGC
>NYVY01000001.1 GCA_002684875.1 Pseudomonadota bacterium | reverse complement strand
AGCATAGCCATCGACTTGGCTATTATTAAATGCTGGAATATTATTATCCGAAACTAAATTTACCGCCAAAACTCTTCCGAAACAGTTAGATAAATCCTGAGTCTCAACACTAGGTAAACGTTTAACTGAACCTAACAGCTTTTCAAGCGCAGAATAAAAATCAAGTTGGTTTTGCATGTATCTCAATGTACCTTTTTAAAGCATCTATAGAACTATCTATTTCTACAAACTTTCTCTGCCTTTTCTCAATGTCTTGCAAAGACTCGTCCCTATCTGGAATAAACCCGAGTGCCTCATTAACCGTTTCTTCAAATTTTGTTGGTAGTGCGGTTTCAAGGCAGACCATCGGGCAGGAGTCATCATAATTCTGACTCGCTACAAAGATACCGTCGGCGGTATGCGGATCAACCACAAGCCGATTCATATTATAAACTTTTTTGATCATGTTAATTCTGTTCTCATGCTTTGAGCTACCCGATATTACCCCGCTACTCTTTTTAATCTTTTTTAGGACTTGAGAGTCTATCTTAAATTCTCCAACGTCTCTTAATTGATCCCAAAGGTTTTTTGTTTGCATACAGTCCCTACCAGTTACATCAAAAATAAATCTCTCAAAGTTTGATGCCTTCGAAATATCCATAGATGGAGATGACGTCAAAAAGGTTTCATCTAAGCTCCTAACCCTATAAACTCCTGTCTTAAAAAACTCATCCAAGACGTTATTTTCATTTGTAGCCAAAATCAAGTTTTTAATTGGCAATCCCATCGATTTTGCTATAAAACCTGAAAGGATATTCCCGAAATTTCCAGATGGCACAACAAAAGTAACTGGGCTCATTAATTCTTTTTTTTCCCTCTCCAAGACTCTAAAATAACCGAAGAAGTAATAAACTACTTGGGCCGAAATTCGACCCCAGTTTATAGAATTAACTGACCCAATGGAAAACTTCTGCTTAAACTCTAAATCATTGGATACACTCTTTACCAAATCTTGGCATGTATCAAAAGAACCTGGTACTACAAGATTATGAATATTTTCATCATAAACTGAGTACATCTGACTTTTTTGAAACTCACTCATTCGACCTTTTGGGGAAAGCATAAAGACTGAAATACCTTTTTTTTCTCTCATCGCATATTCGGCAGCGCTTCCCGTATCACCAGAAGTTGCACCTAAAATATTTAATTTTTGTCCTTTTTCACTCAATACGTTCTGAAATAAATTTCCTAAAACTTGCATTGCAATGTCTTTAAAAGCGAGAGTGGGACCGTTAGATAAACCCAACAAATACACAGTTTTAGCATCACTTAACTTAACGTTTTTAATCGTTACTATACCTGGTCCAAAGTTATTTGTTGTATACGAATCTTTGCAAATGTTTGATAATTGATCCTTATCAAAATCTGAGGCAAAACATGAGATTACTTCAGTTGCCAAATCTGGATAATCCAACGTACTCCATTTTTTAAGCAAACTAGTTTCTACTGTCGCATAAATTTCTGGTACCAATAAACCACCATCTTCTCCAAGCCCTTCAAGTAAGGCGTCAGAAAATTCGCCTACTTTGGCTCCTCTAGTCGAAATATAATTAATCATGCTTCTGTTTCTACTCTCAGAACTACTGGTTGCTCCTTTAGCCTTTTTAATTGTCCTAACCTCTCGAGCGACTGGTTAATGTTTCTCAATGCGCATGCTCCAGTTAATAATACTAGCGATATGCTACCATCACTATCACTTTCCTGAAAAAAACGTTCAATTTTCACATTATATTCAATGAATATCGAAGTAATTTTTGTCGATAAGTCAGGCTCGTCACATACCTTTAATCTTAAATAATGACCAGATATTATATCTTCTCGGGCAATTACTCCCCCACCGACCATTAATGAACCTTTTTCAACCGATTGTCCTGTATCCGTCTCGAAGTTGCCTGTTTTATGAGAGCTTAATCTAATGATATCCATGATGTCAGACGCAACTGCGCTCGCTGTCGGAAAAGCCCCCGCTCCTTGCCCGTAATAAAGAGTATGACCAACAAAATCCCCACTAACTGACACCGCATTCATAGCTCCGTCGACATGAGCAATAAGAATTTTAGAGGGAATGAGTGTTGGCTCAACTGTAATTTCAAACTGCTTACCCACTGGTCTAGTAAAAGCCATTAACTTAATACGAAACCCAAATTTCTTTGCATACTCTACGTCAGTCAAGTTTATTCCTCTTATACCTCTTACAAAAATATTTTCAAAGACAAAATATTTTTTAAATGCAAGTGAAGCAAGTAGGCTAATTTTATGGGCCGTATCAAATCCATCAATATCCAATGACGGGTCTAGCTCCGCATAACCCAGCTCCTTCGCTTCGTTTAGCGCACTATCAAAAGATAAAGTTCTTTTTTCCATTTCAGAGAGAATATAATTTGTTGTCCCATTAATTATTCCAGCTACAAACGTTATATTATTAGCTGCGAGGCCTTCTTGTAGAGCTTTTACGATTGGAATTCCTCCTCCTATTGAAGCTTCATACTTTATTAACACACCATTCTCTCTAGCTAGTTCAAAGAGTTCTCTCCCATGTTTTGCTAACAATGCCTTATTAGCCGTCACCACATGTTTTTTCTTTTTAACCGCCTGTTTCACAAAACTTTTTGCTACCGTTTCTCCACCAATTAATTCAACCGCTATGTTTATTGAAGGGTCATCAAGCAATTCAAAAGCATCAGAATATAAAGAACAATCCTCAAGACTTTTTAGGCCTTTAAACTTATTCTGGTCTGCCTCTGCTAGCCCCTTAACTTTTATACTTACATCAAGGCCTGTTTCGATTTTTACTTTATTAGCAGTTAATAAATCCAAAGTCCCTTTTCCAACTGTGCCAAGCCCGGCAATTCCAATTAAAGCTTCTTTCATTTAAATGTACCCTCAGTGATTTTCATTAACCTTAATACCTGCTTTTTTAAACATTTCACGAATGCCTCTGATTGCTTGTTTTATTCTTTGATGGTTCTCAATCAAAGCGAATCGTATAAATCCCTCTCCATATTGCCCAAAACCTATTCCTGGAGAAACAGCAACCTTAGCTTCACTTAAAAGACGTTTGGCAAAACTTAAAGACCCTTCAGACATAAACGGTTCTGGTATTTTGGCCCAAAGATACATAGTAGCCTTTGGAATAGCATTTTCCCAACCAATCCCATTTAATCCACTAACTAAAGTATCTCGCCTTGCCTGATACGTTTCGCTGATGGTGCTAACGTACTTGTCTTCAGATTCCAAAGCTACGACTGCTGCAACTTGAATTGGAGTAAATGTACCATAATCAAAATAACTTTTTATCTTTGCTAAGGCGCTAACCAAGTTTGCATTACCAACCATAAATCCAACCCTCCACCCTGCCATATTGTAAGATTTGCTCATTGAAAAGAATTCTACTGCGTAGTCTTTTGCGCCGCCTACTTGAAGTATCGACGGAGCCGTATAGCCATCAAAACAAATATCGGCATATGCCAGGTCGTGTACAATGAAAATATCATGTTTTTTTGCTAGTGCAATTACCTTCTCAAAAAATCTTAAATCAACACATTCCCCAGTTGGGTTACTTGGAAAACCCAGAATGATCATCTTTGGCTTGGGTATTGATTCAGCAATAGCTCTTTCTAATTCTGAAAAAAACTCCTCCCCTGTTGTCATCTTAACTGACCTTACATCAGCACCAGCAATTATCGCACCATAAATATGGATGGGATAACTCGGATTTGGGACGAGAATTGTATCTCCCCTGTCAAGAGTTGCAAGCATCAAATGCGCAAGTCCTTCTTTAGATCCTATCGTAACTATAGCTTCTGTTTCTTTACAAATTGCTACTGAATACCTTTTTTTATACCACTCACAAACGGCCTTTCTTAATCTTAATATGCCTTTAGATGCTGAATACCCGTGCGTATGTTCTTTCGAAGCAACTTCGTTTAATTTTCTGACGATATGTTTGGGTGTAGGCTGATCTGGATTGCCCATACTCATATCGATAATATCTTCGCCTCTTTTTCTTGCCATCGATTTCATTTCGCCAATGACAGAAAAAACGTAAGGTGGAAGTCTTTCTATTCTAGAAAAGTTTTTTTGATTCATAGTTACAAAGCAAAAATGTCTATGGTAAATTAAAAGAATTAAAGTTTTTATTTAAATTATGAAACCTGTCTTGCAACCAGAAATTATTAAAGGAAGATTTTCAGTAACGTCTTACGGGCCGCATTTCATTGAGGTAAATAAAGTTTCTTACAAATCTTCTTGTATTATATCAACAGAAACCGAACCAATTCCGTGGGAGCCTTCAAATGCCGAAGAAATCACACAAGAAAATGTAAAAATTCTATTCAAGAACAGACCTGACGTGGTTTTAATAGGAACGGGAAAGGTTCAAATTTTCTTGAAAGAATCAATTGTTCTAATTAAAGAAGAGAACAATGAAAATCCCACAGCATTTCTAGACGGTCAAACGTCATCAAACAAAGCTTTTGCCGACTGTATGTCAACACATGCTGCTTGTCGTACCTTTAATCTTTTAGCTGCTGAAGGACGAACTGTAGTCGCTGGATTGTTGATTTAAATTACTAGGAGTTAATAATGACTGATTTTGTTAAAAAATCCCCAGAAAATGAAGAGATCATACATTTACCAGATATAGAGATAAAAACGGTTTTTGGTGACTGTAATCTTAGAAGCTATATTGGGCATAACCTTGTTTTATTTTTCTACCCAAGAGATAACACACCAGGATGTACGGCCCAAGCTAATATGTTTACAAAACTCCATAACCAATTTTTAGACCTTGACACTCAAGTTGTCGGTGTATCAAGGGACTCATTGAGATCTCATAATAACTTTACAGAGAAATTTGGACTTTCGATAAATTTAGTTTCTGACGAATCCGAGGACCTGTGTAAGTATTTCGATGTAATCAAGAAAAAAAATATGTACGGAAAAACTGTTTATGGAATCGAAAGGAGCACTTTTTTTTATGACCGAAACGGCATTATGTTGAAATCTTGGCGGAAGGTAGTGGCCGAAGATAACGCTAGTGAGATGCTACAATTTTCCCGTAGTATTAAAAACTCACTTAAAGGAGATTTACAATAAATGCCATTACCTAGGGCCCCAGCAAAACTAGCAGTTGTAATAAAAAAAACTAGCGGAAATAAAGAAAAAAAAGGGTCAAGAGCAATAAAATCTATTGAGCGAAATAAACAAACTTCTAATGAAATATCTCAAATCGCAGATGTTGATGAACTAGTGAAAGCAGCGAAAACACAAGAGTTCAAAAAAACCTCAGAAAAAATTAGAACCACTAAGGAAAAACTAAAAAGAACCGCAAAAGAAAAAAAGTCGAAGTTTAAAAAACTCTTTGTTCTCGATACTAATGTGCTTATGCACGACCCTACCGCTATTTTTAGGTTTCAAGAACACGATATTTACATTCCTCTTGTTACCCTTGAAGAGCTTGATATGCACAAAACTGGACTCTCCGAGGTTTCTAGAAATGTGAGGCAAGCAACCCGCGAAATTGATTCTTTAATAAAGCTCAGTGTAAAGGAAGAAGGGAAAAAACTGACCGACGGCATACCCCTTGATCTTTTGGGTCATAAAGATGCAACTGGTTTTCTTTTTTTTCAAACAAAATCATTGTTACTAGAAAAAAATTTTGGAATTGGTGACGAAAAACCTGATAACCAAATACTAACGGTAGTCCAATACCTAAAAAAAAATACGAAAAAAAGGTCAGTGGTTCTTGTATCAAAAGATATTAATATAAGAATAAAAGCAACTGCTTTAACATTACTTGCGGAAGATTACTTCAACGATAGTGTTGTAGACGACGATGATGTTTTATACACGGGAGTTAAAATCCTTGACGATTCTTTCTGGAAAACAAACAACGAAAAACTCGAATCGTGGCAACAAGGTGGAGACACCCTCTACCAAATAAACGGGCCTCAAACAAAAGAATTTCACGTAAACCAATTCGTTTTCGACGAAAAAAAGAACATGTCGACCATTGTTGAAGATATAACAAGAGACTCAGTAATTTTGCGAACGTTGAAGGATTTTTCTAGTTCAAAAAATTCTGTCTGGGGTATAACCACAAGGAATCCTGAACAAAACTTTGCAATGAATTTGCTTCTCGATCCAGAAGTCGATTTCGTTACTCTTTTAGGGCAGGCAGGAACTGGAAAAACTTTACTTGCGCTTGCAGCGGGTCTGGCCCAGACTCTTGAAACCCTACTATATAGCGAGATCATTATGACTAGAGCTACTGTCCCCTTAGGAGATGATATTGGATACTTACCTGGAACAGAGGAAGAAAANATGATTCCATGGATGGGAGCGCTGGAAGATAACTTGGAAGTTTTAAACAGAGGAGTAGAAAATAATAATAATTGGACTAGGGCTGCCGCCGTTGATCTAATAAAAAGCAGAATAAAAATTAAATCTTTAAGCTTCATGAGGGGAAGAACTTTTTTGTCAAAGTTCCTGATAATTGATGAAGCTCAAAACCTGACCCCTAAGGAAATGAAAGCTTTAATTACTAGAGCTGGACCNGGAACCAAGGTGATTTGCTTAGGGAACGTAGCTCAAATCGATTCTCCATATCTTACCGAGTCCTCTTCTGGTCTAACATTTGTCGTCGATAAATTCAAAGGTTGGAGACATGGAGCCCACATAACTTTAAGGAGAGGCGAGCGTTCGAGGTTAGCGGATTTTGCAAGTGAAATCTTATAAACAAAATTAATCAGGAAGAGCAACAGGCAGAAATCCTCCACTTTGTAGGTTCCATAATTTCGAATAAAGGCCTCGTTGTAACAATAACTGTTTGTGGCTCCCTTCTTCAATAATCTTTCCTTCCTTCAGAACAATGAGTCTATCTAACTCTGATATCGTGCTGAGCCTATGCGCAATAGCTAAAACGGTCTTTCCCTTCATTACCGTTCGCAAGCTAGTTTGAATGACCGCCTCCACCTCGCTATCTAAAGCACTTGTTGCCTCATCTAATAATAAAATGGGAGCATCCTTTAAGATGACTCTTGCAATAGCCAACCTTTGCCTCTGTCCTCCGCTTANTTTTACACCTCTCTCTCCAACTTGAGCATCAAACCCAGAACGCCCTTTGTTATCTCTCAAGTCGTTGATAAACTCTATGGCTTCTGCCATCTCAGCTGCGCGAATCATTTGTTCCTCTGAGGCGGTTGGATTACCGTATTTAATATTTTCCCTCACAGAACGATGCAATAAAGCAGAATCTTGGGTAACCATTGCAATATTTTTTCTCAAGGAATTTTGGGTGACTTGGGATATATCGACTCCGTCNATTAATATACGTCCAGCTGATAAATCAAAAAAACGGAGTAATAAATTCATAGTAGTAGTTTTTCCCCCTCCCGAAGGTCCTACTAACCCAACTCTTTCCCCTTGGTGTATGTTNAGACTTAAATCTGATATCACATTCTTACTAGAACCATAAGAAAAAAACACGTTTTTAAAATCTATATCGCCAGACTGAACTTGTAAATTTTTTGCTCCTTGTTTGTCAGATACGGATAAAGTCTTTGCTAAAACTCTAATACCGTCTCTTACCGTCCCTACATTTTCGAATAAAGANGCCATTTCGTACATAATCCAATGAGAGAGACCCATCAGTCTGAACGACATTGCAAAAGCTGCCGCAACCGCTCCAACAGAAGCTAATTCATTNGTCCATAAATAAAGNACAGTTCCGCCNGTAAATAAAATCAAAAAGGTACTAAGGATATGGTTCACCATTTCGAACAAACTTGTAAGTCGATTATGGGGGTATACATGATCCATACACTCCTCCATTGACTGCTTAAGATAAACTGACTCCCTNTGAGAATGTGAAAACAACTTAACTGTGGCTATATTCGAATATGAGTCGGTAATTTTCCCCGACATAAGACTAATTGCATTAGCTCTATTTTTTGACAGTGTGCTAAGTCTAGGAACAAAATAACGTATTGCTAAAATGTAACAAAAGACCCAAAACAAAAAGGGAAAAAGAAGATAACTACTGTANCTCCCAATGATCAAAACCATTGTGAGAAAATAAACCAAAATGAATACAAAAATATCTCCGACTGTAATGTAAACAGAACGAATTGCCAAAGCCGTTTGCATTACTTTGGTAGAAATTCTTCCTGAAAATTCATTATTAAAAAAAGAAATACTTTGACCNAGCATGAGACGATGAAAATTCCACCTCATTAACATCGGGAAATTCCCATAANTTGTCTGGTACTTTAGAATGTCGGCGATAATAACTAGCGGAATACCACTTAACAAAAATATTGCCAAAATTTTTAACTCACTACTTTTTTCTTCAAAAAAAAGGTCTGGTGACGATGAAGCTAACCAGTCAGTAATGTCCCCTAACATACCAAACAAAATTGCTTCGAATGCCCCAATCATTGCCGTNAGNACGGTCAAAAGAATAAAATAAAGTCGGTAGCCCTGTGACACAGACCACAAAAAAGGTATTAGTCTTTTTGGAGGTATCCTAGGGTTGTTTCTGGGATAGCTGTTTATAAAGGATTCAAAAAATTTAAACAATTTAACGTTAAGGTAATAAATGAAAAATAAAAAACTTGAAATACAATGTGTAACCGATATTTTCGCACAACGGCTAGAAAATGTTCTTAATAGCCTTACAAAAATTGGTATCGTTCCTCTACAAGAGCTAAAAAAATTACAGCAAATCATTCACGACATGAGAGAAGTAGAAAAATACGTTGAAAAATCAACTAGCGATGAAAGTAGAGAATTAGAAAAATTAAGACACTTGACCTTAGATACTGACTGGGAACAAATTTACAAAAACAAAATTTCTGAAACGAAACTTCGTAGCAAAATGATGAGTAGCAAAACGTCTGCTCAATTCCTTAAAATGCTCGTATCAATCTTACAACCAAAAAAAATTCTTGAGCTCGGCCTCTTTTCTGGCTACTCAGCGCTAGCGATGGCAGAAGCACTGCCAAAGGATGGAACCCTCATAAGTTGCGAACAAGATAAGTTTGCCGCTGAATTTGCAAGAANTTATATANACNGTACACTAGTAGCAAAAAAAATAAAAATTGAAGTTGGGGATTGCTTGGAAAAAATGGATATGCTGGCAGAAAAAGGTTATGTTTTTGATTTTATTTTTATTGACGCAAAGAAAACTGAGTATNTAGACTACATCGATAAAATCGTTGCACTTGGTTTAGTAAACAAGAACTCATTAATTTGTATTGACAACGTCTTTATGAAAACAAGATGTTTTTCTAATTTTAAACCTGAGAACAAGGGAACCACTATAATGAAAAACTTGAATCAAAAACTTATCTCTGAAAGTTTTTTTTCAGTGATGTTGCCAATAAGGGATGGAATTACATTAACAAAAATTGTTTAGTAATTACTGGAATGTTTTTTAGGACTTTTTCATATCCAAATTAGCATTTATTCTTTTTGTTTCACTAGAAACAGCNNTCATTCTGTCAAAAAGAAAATTTTGTTTTTTCCGACGTTCATATTTGTCTAAAGCAGTATTAATCATTTCGTCCATGTTTTCCGAACCATGGTTCTGCAATGTTTCAGAGTCAGATTCATCGGAATGAATATTACCTATTCCTTCAAAACCCTCAGTAAACTCCCTATTTAAGCCCTCTAGGTCTAAAGCAGCAAAGCGAGACGAATCTTTATTATTAACAATTGGACCCTTCCTTTTATTTGCAGCGCCCAACCCAGAATCCCCTATTATTTCTGAGGCTTTTTCTGTTCTGCCTTGCTTAAATACTTGATTTACCCCCATTTTAAATTCCTTATTTTAAGTAAAATATCGGCACTCCCGCAAGAATCCTTTAATAGAAGCATCGATAAGGTTGTTCAGAATACTAGCCTTGACCTACAGAAATGCTTGGGATAACACGGGTCACCAACACATAATTAAGCAAGAATATATCAACAAACATAATTCTGCCGACCTTTAACTCTTTCCAAGGTTTCATTTAAATAACTTCGCTTTTCAACCCAATCGAGGTTTATCAAAGCTTTTATTGTTTTTAATGTTTCTAACGCCTCACCATTTAATTCAGGCCTTTTATAAGCATGATTTTCTACTAAATTCATTTAAAGTCCAAAAGTATAGATATACTAACCAAAAGCAAGTTTTATACCAGAACAAGAGGTAGGGTGATCGATGTTGCTACATTTACGGCTTTAATCTTACTGGCCCAAATTTTTTTGGGTGCAAAGGGAATGAATTTTTATAAAAGCCTCTTGCCACCTGGATTATCTCACTAGCAGATCTCGAATAACAGCAACCATCACTAAACTTTAAAGACCTATTTTTATAATCCAAGTTAGCAAAAACTATAGGCACACTAGCTTCTTTTGCTATATGAATAAATCCTGATTTCCAATAATCAGTTCTCGAACGAGTTCCTTCTGGTGGGATTATTAGAATACACCTTTCTTTTTCACTAATCCTCTCAGCTAAGTTAGAAACATAAGAATTTTTCTTCGTTCTGTTTACAGGAATGCCTCCTAGCTTTTTCATCAAACCACCCAAGGGCCAAAAAAATAAAGTATGTTTTCCTAACCAATTATAATTTAGGTTTAATGCGAATCCAAAAAAAAGCATCAGTGGAAAATCCCAATTACTTGTATGGGGAGCAGCAACCAATACAAATTTTTTTTTAAATTGACCTTGAGTAATACATTTCCAACCGAGCCTCCGAAGGATGTACTTTGCTAAATAATGCATGGAACTTTCGCCCTAAAACCTAGATTCTGAGAAATATCCCATATGAAGGAATTTTACTTTTATACAAGTTGATTTATGTTTGTCAACCAACTTCTAGATACTGCATCTAACCCCATCGTTGTAAAATTTTTCTTACGAAGCAACCCATAAAAATACGCCAACAATTGGCGTCCCCAAGGGGATTCGAACCCCTGTACCCACCGTGAAAGGGTGGTGTCCTAGGCCTCTAGACGATGGGGACCCGCGAACTAAATAATAATATAGTAAACTAATTAGATTCAAAAATGTCAATATACCTTAAATGGTGGAGCTAAGCGGGATCGAACCGCTGACCTCTTGCATGCCATGCAAGCGCTCTCCCAGCTGAGCTATAGCCCCATCCGTAAAGTTTAACATGACAAGGACCTTTTTTAATGGCAAAAAAACTATTTTTAACTTCAAAATCACTTCCCAAATATAGTGTATTAACACCACAAAATCTTGATTCTCTTTTGAAGGAATCTATCCACGAGACTAACATTTTTATAGAAAAAATTTGTAAATTAAAGGAACCTTTAAATTGGCATAACACAGTAGGTCCTATATCTAATTTGACTGAGATACTAACTAGAATTTGGGGCGCAACTAACCATTTAGCTGCTGTTTCTGACTGCGACGAAATAAGAAAAGTTATTAATGACAATAATACAAAGGTTACAGACTTTTGGACTGATTTCTTTCAAAATGAAAAGCTATTCAATATTTACTTCAACCTAAAAAGATCCATCTCAAAAAAAAGAGATCCTGTTCAGCATAAAGTTATATCTGACTACATCACTGAGTTTAAGCTCGCTGGGGCACATTTATCTCCTAAAGATAAAAGAGCTTATAAAGAAAATAACAATAAACTTTCTCAATTAACGCAAAAATTTTCTGAAAATATTTTAGACAGTACCAAGGCATCATCGTTAAAAATTCATGCCAATGCAGTTAATATAGACAAGAGCTTGGAGGGTATACCATCCTACGTTGTCGAAACTGCGAAAAAAGAAGCGTTAGAGCAAAAGTTTGATGGTTTAATTTTTTCTTTGTTACCACCTAGTTATTTTCCTTTCATTCAATATGCTGGTGACAGAAGTCAAAGATTTAAAATGTTTTCCATGTATTCACGACGTTGTTCGGATCTTTCGGATGAGGGCGACTCTTACGATAACGGACCTATAATTGGCAAAATTCTGAAATATAGATATTTACAATCTAAGTTGTTAGGATTTTCAAGTCCTGCCGAAATGTCCCTTTCAACCAAAATGGCAGACTCTCCAGAGGCGGTTATTTCCTTTTTAAAAGATTTAGCTAAAAAAGCGAAACCTTTTGCTGAACAGGAGCTTAAAAGTTTAAAAAAGTTTGCTGTCAAAAATGGTTTTTCAGGAAGAGTTGAAAGTTGGGATATTCCATTTTTAAGTGAAAAATTAAAAATGGAACTGTATTCCTTTGACAATGAAGAACTAAGAAAATTTTTTCCACTCAATAAGGTAATCACCGGCCTATTTGAGACAGTAAAGTCACTATTTAGCTGTGATATTTATGATGAAACTGAGAAGTACAAAGATTTCATTTGGGAAAATTCGGTGAGGGTTTACAGGATAACAGAGCAAAAAGAAACTATTGGTTTTTTCTTTTTAGATTTGTTTGCCAGAAAAGAGAAACGAGGTGGGGCGTGGATGGATGAATCTCGGTGCAGACGAAAAATTGAAAATCATATTCAGACACCGGTGGCACTACTTAACTGTAATTTCAACTCCCCAATTAATAGAGACGAATCGGCATATATTACTCATGATGAAGTGGTAACTCTCTTTCATGAATTTGGACATGGATTACATCATTTACTCACAAAAGTTAATCACATTGAGGTATCTGGAATTAACGGGGTCGAGTGGGATGCAGTTGAACTTCCAAGTCAGTTCCTAGAAAACTTTGCTTGGGAATTTGATACATTATCCAAAATCAGTGAACATAAAGAAACTAAAAAATCGATTGATAGAGAATTCTACGAAAGAATCATTCAGTCGAAGAATTTTAATAGTGGATTACAAATGTTACGTCAAATTGAATTTTCTCTTTTTGATATACTAATNCACAAGGACCTCAAGAATGANACGTTGGAAGATGAAACNCAGGTTTACAGAGANGTTTTNGAAATACTNAAAAAGGTTAGAAAAGAAATTAGCGTNACNGATCAACAAAGTTTTGTATTATTTCCCAANACATTTTCGCATATTTTTGATGGNGGCTACGCGTCAGGTTACTACAGTTATAAATGGGCAGAGGTTTTATCATCAGACTGTTATGGTGAATTTGAAATGAAAAANAAAAATGAAAGAAAACTTCTAGGACAAAAATTTCGGCTAGAAGTCTTAGAAAAAGGTGGTTCACGAGATGCTCTTGTTTCATTTAGATCTTTCATGAAGAGAGANCCAAAACCAGATGCNATGATGAGACATTTAGGATTAACATAGATTTTATGGACCTAAAAATAGTAAGTTGGAATGTTAATTCCATTAGAGCAAGGATTGATTCATTAACGGACCTGTTAACTATNGAAAGACCAGATATAATCGGGCTACAGGAAACTAAAGTTATTGACGAAGAGTTCCCTATGAAGCTGTTTCATGACTTCGNTTATGAAATAATTTTTTTTGGACAGAAAACTTACAACGGTGTAGCTATAGCATTAAAAAAAAATTCGCAAATAACCGTCAGGAATATAATAAAAAACATACCAGATTTTGAAGACGAACAGGCTCGTTGCCTTACTCTACGAATTTCAATTAAAGAAACGATCGAACTTAATTTTATAAATGTATATATTCCAAACGGTAGTGCAGTTGATAGCCCAAAGTTTGATTATAAACTTAGTTTCATAAATGCTTTATTGAANTACTCTCAGTCACTNCTCAGANCAACTGAACATCTATTAGTCATNGGAGATTTTAATATTGCTCCAACAGATATTGATGTCCACGATCCTAAAGCCTGGNAAGGAAAAATTCTTTGNTCCAAAACAGAGAGAAATAAATTTTCTGANTTTTTAGACTTAGGACTTGTTGATTNGTTTCGTCATACTTGCCCACACAGTAGTGAATATAGCTGGTGGGACTACAGACAAGGATCGTTTCGGAGAAACGCAGGCCTAAGAATAGATCACATTTTAGCCTCAGAAAAATTTATTAAAACGTGTATTGGCGCAGGCATTAACAAAGACATCAGAAAGCATCAAAAACCATCAGATCACGCTCCAGTATGGGCAAAATTAAACTTTAGTAATCTTTAAAAAGGCAAGTTAAGCTCTTGTATTTTTTTTGTAACGGTGTTTCTACCTACTTTTAATAACTTAGCACAATCAACTCTTCTACCTTTAGTTCGTCTTAATGTCGCCGAAAAAACAGTACTTTCAAAAACACCCAATAGTTCTTGATAAAGATCTTTATTACCGCCTCTATTATTATCGAGTAAAACTCCTAATTGTGTTTCAAGAATTGCTTCCCATGANTCTTTTATATTATCAATATCATTTTGTGTTTCAAAGGATCCTCTGTTTTCGTTAGAATTATCCGTAANTTCCGCTGGCAAATCATTAGGCGAGATAACTTTNCCTGGAGACATAACTGTTAACCAATGACAAACATTTTCTAGCTGCCTAACATTTCCTGGAAACTTAAAATTTTTCATAATTTTTACTGAATCTTGAGATAAAGTTTTTTTCTCAACCCCTAACCTNTTACTAAACTTTTCTAGAAAAAAGTCTGTAAGTAGCTCAACATCATCCAACCTTTCCCTCAGAGGCGGAATTTTGATTCTGATAACGTTTATTCGATGGAAAAGATCCTCTCGGAATAAATTTTTCTTAACCCTNTCCTCCAAGTTTTGATGAGTGGCAGCAATGACTCTTACATTTGTTTTTACAGGGGTAATCCCTCCAACCCTATAAAACTTCCCTTCAGATAAAACTCTAAGTAGTCTTGTTTGAAGTTCTATAGGCATATCACCAATCTCATCTAAAAATAACGTGCCTCCATCCGCTTGCTCAAACCTACCTTTCCTGGAAACCTGTGCTCCTGTAAAAGCACCCCTCTCATGGCCAAAAAGCTCCGACTCCAATAAATCTTTAGGAATTGCAGCCATATTGAGGGCAATAAAAGGCTTTTCAGCACGTGGGCTATGCTGATGCAAAGCTCTTGCAACTAATTCCTTTCCTGTTCCAGTCTCTCCATTTACTAGCACAGTTGTGGACGACTTCGAAAGTCTGCCAACAATTCTAAATATTTCCTGCATCTTGGGAGCTTTACCTAGTAAATCTCCAATACTATTGTCGCGAACTGTTTCCTCTTGATCAAACTCTTGTTTAGTATCCCCAAGAACCCTTGTTATCAACTTCACAGCAGAGCCTACATCAAAAGGTTTAGGTAAATAATCAAAAGCCCCTTTTTGAAAAGATGAAACTGCACTATCTAAATCAGAAAATGCAGTCATAATTATGACTGGAAGATTAGGATAACGAACTTTAATTTGTTCCAAAAGGTCCAGACCAGAACCTCCTGGCATACGTATATCTGAGACTAAAACTCTGGGTAGTTCTGACTCTAGTGCTAAAAGCACATCGCTAGCCGACGAGAAAGATTTGCAAGAAAAGTTTTGCCTTGCCAAAGCCTTTTCAAGTACCCAACGTATCGATGAATCGTCATCGACTATCCAAACTGAACTCATAATCGTTTTAATATTTGTTTAGGGGAATATGAACCATAAACGTAGTAGATCCTTTCTTACTTTCAAAATCAATTAACCCTCCGTGAGAGTGAATAATTTCCTGTGCTAACGTAAGACCAATACCTTGCCCATTTGGTTGATTAGATACTAAGGGATAAAATATTTGATCTTGAATACCAGATGGAATCCCAGGCCCGTTATCAGAAATTTCAACTATAGCTGCCAAAGAGTACTTCCTTCTTCTAAGCGTTATTTGTCTAGCAATTCTGGACCTGATTGTGATTTTTGGATTCTTGATATCGTAGTTTTCGAGGGCTTCTGCTGCATTTCTGCAAATATTAAGAATAACTTGTATTATTTGCATAGCATCGCAGTCCAAGTCAGGAATACTCACATCATAGTCGCAGTCAATATCGATCTGATTATATTCCGACTGAATTAATGTCTTTACCCTCTCAGTTAACTCATGCAAGTTAACTTGACTATATTTGATACTTTGTTTCGAAGGAATCAACATATTATCAACTAAATCCTTCAACCTATCTGCCTCTTTGATAATTACGTCCGTATATTCAGTCAAATAATTATCTTCAAGCTCATCTTTTAATAATTGAGCCGCTCCTCTTATTCCACCAAGAGGGTTTTTTACTTCATGCCCTAAATTTTTAAGAATCATCTTGTTCGCTTTTACTAAATCATCTCTTCTTTCTTCTTTGCTTACCTTAATACTCCTCAAATCAGATCGTACTTCAACCACACAAGATGGATAAAGCATTCCCGTCTGGGTAATCATGGTGTCTAAGCCTACAGTTCTATCACCTGCCAACTTCCAAGAGAGTTTTGTTTGTACGTGAGAAGACTCCTCTTCACGATAACTACAAAACTCATGAAACTCGTTGGCACTTGTTAAGAGTCCATCGATCTTCATTTTTGTTAATTGTACTTTCGATAATCCAAACAATGTCTCTGCAGCAGTATTTGCAAAAATAATCCTACCTGATGAATCAAGACATAGAATACTCGCAGTTACGAGGTCAGCAATATCAAAGTTTATTAAATCAAATGACCCAGAATTTTCCATCCCCTTTAGGCTAACCTCCTTTAAACTGAATAGTACATTTCAAATTCGATTGGATGCGTGGCCATCCTTAATCGATTGACATCATCCATTTTCAAATCAATGTAAGCACTTATCATGTCAGAACTAAAAACATCTCCCTTCAACAGAAATTCTTGGTCTGCATCCAATGATTCCAAAGCTTGCTCTAGGGATGAGCAAATGGTTGGAATTTCAGCATCTTCCTCTGGAGGAAGGTCATATAAATTCTTGTCAAGAGCATCCCCAGGATTAATTTTATTTTGAACTCCATCCAGTCCAGCCATCAAAAAAGCAGCAAAGGCAAAATAAGGGTTAGCAGAGGCGTCGCCGAATCTTACCTCAATCCTACGACCTTTTGGATTAGCAACGTGGGGAATTCTTACTGAAGCAGACCTGTTTCTCGCAGAGTAAGCAAGTTTTACTGGCGCTTCAAAGCCAGGTACTAACCTTTTGTATGAATTAGTTGATGGATTAGTGAAAGCGTTTAAAGCACGAGCATGTTTGATAATACCTCCAATGTAATTGAGGGCAAACTCTGACAAACCAGCATATTTTTCACCAGCAAAAAGATTTACTCCATCTTTCCATACAGATTGATGGACATGCATTCCCGACCCGTTGTCATCAACAACTGGTTTTGGCATAAAAGTAGCAGTCTTTCCGTAACTCTGGGCAACATTGTGCACAACATACTTCAGTCTTTGAATCCAGTCAGCCCTTTGAGTTAAAGGGGCAAACTTTGTACCAATTTCACACTGCCCTGGCCCTCCAACTTCGTGGTGATGTACTTCACAGGGAATCCCCATCGATTCTAACAACAAACACATCTCAGACCTCATGTCTTGCAATGAATCTACGGGAGGCACGGGAAAATACCCCCCTTTTACTGTAGGACGATGTGCCAAATTGCCTTGCTCTATATCCAATCCACTTGACCAACTAGCTTCTTCAGAATTAATTTTGTAAAAACTTCCACCCATGCTGTTATTCCAAGTAACGCTATCAAACACAAAAAACTCAGGTTCTGGACCAAAAAACGCTTCATCACCCAAACCCGAAGACTGCATGTAAGCTTCGGCTCTAAGGGCCAAAGAACGGGGGTCCCTATCATATCCTTTTCCATCTGAGGGTTCTACTACATCGCAAGTGAGTAACAATGTCTGCTCTTCTCTAAATGGGTCAATAACTGCCGTAGTAGGGTCAGGTATAAGGAGCATATCAGAAGCTTGAATGCCTTTCCAACCAGCAATCGAAGAGCCATCAAAAGGGTGCCCTTCCTCAAACTTCTCTACATCAAAAGAAGTAGCAGGAACAGAAACATGTTGTTCCTTACCTTTGGTATCTGTGAATCGAAGGTCCACAAATTTGCAGTCGTTATCGCCAATCATTTTTACTACATCTTTTGCCGTATTCATACTTTCTCCATACTATTTATTTATAAAATTAATTAGCGAAAACCATGCCCACAATAAAAAGTTTTTTTCCAAATCATTTCAATAACTTAGAAAAGTTACATTGACATAATCAATTACTAAACGCACTGATATTATGCAATATGCACTAATTTAAAGCAATACGCACACTATCAATGCGAAAATGTTTTTCTAGTTTGGCAGAAATAAACTTTGTAAGTCAGTCAGATAATTAAAGCCTAACTCCGTCGGATAAAACCGCTTTTCACATTGTTTCAAGAGACCTCTTTCTATTGCGGAGATAAACTTGGCTTCGTAATTATTAAATTTCAATCCTGTTCTTATTTCGAAGTCACTTTTTAAGAATCCCTCTCTAAGCCTTGTTATATTTAAAATATATTCAAACAATAACTCCTCCCCTGCTGGCATTTTTACATTGTAGTGAGTTTCATTCTTTAAACGCATCTTTTGCATGTAAAGTTCAGGATTTGAAATATTACTACGCCGTTCGACGAAACCAAGTCTGGAAATTTTCGAATGAGCCCCTGCCCCAATACCAATATAATCTCCAAATCTCCAATAATTTAAATTATGACAACATGAAAAATTATTTTTTTTATATGCAGAAATTTCATATTTACGGTAGTCAAAAATTAAAAAATTTTTGATTAACTCTTGCATACGCCAAATTGCTTCTTCAGAGGGTAACTTTGGCCTTTTTGTATAAAACAAAGTATTCGGCTCAATAGTCAGTTGGTAATAAGAGATATGAGCAGGACTAAAATTACTTAGAGAATTTAAGTCACTCTCTAACATTTTTTTGGTTTGACCAGGAAGTCCAAACATCAGATCAATGTTTACATTGGAAAAAACGTCAAATAACTCGGTTAAAAAAGAATAAATATCTTTACTATCGTGTGTTCTACCAATAGCTTCCAAACACTCGTTATTAAAAGACTGCACTCCGACAGAAATTCTATTGACACCACATTTCTTTAACCCATTCAGGTAGTGTCTAGATGTATTAGCAAGCTCACTATTTCCAGGGTTCATCTCAAAGGTTATTTCTGTATCATTGTCAGCTTTTAAGTATTTTGTAATCTTATCTAAGAGTTTTTTTATCAATACAAGTGGAAAAAGATTAGGAGTACCACCTCCAAAATATATTGTTGATATACCTCTTTTAATAAAAACCAAACTCCAAGTTTCCAACTCTGAAATTAATAGATTTATGTACTCCTCAAAAAAACTATCATCATAACGAGTATGAGAATTAAAGTCACAGTAGGGACATTTTTTTTCACACCATGGAAGATGAATATATAAGCTCAACGGAATTTCATCGATTTTAATAATCGGCATTTTTTAATTAACGAATCAATACTTTTTTTATTTTTCTCAAAGCTTTGGCACGATGGCTCCATTTGCTTTTTTCTTCAAGGGATATTTGGGCAGCAGTTTTTTTTATTTTAGGATCATAGAAAATTGGGTCATAGCCAAAACCCTCTGTACCTTTAGGCTCAAAATTTATCCGTCCTTCCCAAACACCGTGAGAAATTATTGGATCAGGATCATCAACACATCTCAGAGCAACAATCACACAAACAAAGCGGCAAGTTCTTTGAGACTCCTCTCTGACAGCAGTCATTAACTCAAGGAGCAGGTCCATATTTTGCTTGTCCTGATCAACCTTGATCGATTTAGATGATGTTGCAAATCTAGCTGAACGCACACCAGGCAGTCCAGATAAAAAATCTACAATCAAACCAGAATCATCAGCAATGGTAGGTGAGCCAGAAATTCTTGCCGTATTACGAGCCTTTTCAATGGCATTTTCAACAAATGTTTTATGTGGTTCTTGCGGAGATTGGATTCCTTTTGACTCAATTGTTTCGAATTCGAGATAATTACGAAAAAATCGATTGAACTCTTTCACCTTACCTGGATTGTTAGAGGCAAGAATCCACTTAGAGATCACTACTAACAACTCTCAAAATTTTTGGTTGTTCAACAAAGATTTCTTGTAAATCTGACAATGTTTTTATACCCTTTTTTGCAAACTCTAACATAGTTGTCAACTCTTTTTGATCGAATGCTTTAGTTTCTCCCGTTCCTTGAATTTCAACAAATTTATCGCTATTTTGCATGACAACATTCATATCAACAGCGCAAGAGGAATCCTCGAAGTAATCAAGATCTAGTAAAGCGTTTTCGCCAATCAAACCAACAGATACTGCTGAAATTTTTTTTATTAGTTTTAACAATTCAGACCTTCTTTCAGGCATGTTATTAAAGAGTCCATCAAGTAAGGCCAACCATCCGCCAGTTATTGATGCTGTTCTTGTNCCGCCGTCTGCTTGAATAACGTCACAATCAATAGTTACAGTCTTTTCAGAAATTAAAGATAAATCTAAAGAAGCTCTTAAACTACGGCCTATTAACCTCTGTATCTCTTGAGTGCGACCACTCTGTTTCCCTTTTATTGCTTCTCTTTGAATCCTTCCTACGGAACTGCCAGGAAGCATCGAATACTCTGCTGTAATCCACCCTTTCCCTGCGTTCTTAAGCCAAGGCGGTGATTTTTCTTCAACATTAGCTGTACACAACACTTTTGTGTTTCCATATGAAACCATTACTGACCCCAAACTAGTAGAGACAATATTGCGTTCAATAGAAACAAAACGCATTTCATCAACTAATCTACCGTTTTTCCTTTTATAATCAGAGGTGTTTATCATTATCGGATTTTTTTATGTTTGTAAAAAGCATGACGGGGCACGGAGAGGCATCTGAAAAAATAAATTCTGGGATGATTGTAGCAGAAATTCGTTCAACAAATCATAGGTTTTTGGATATCACAACAAAGATACCAGAATCTATCAAACAATATGAACAGACAATTAAAGGGATCATCGGAAACTCGATTGTGCGAGGAAAAGTTGAACTGAAACTAAATTTTTCCGATGAAGGGCCAACCAACCCAGAATACGAATTAAACCAAGACTTACTAAATCAACTCCTAATTTTACAAAAAAAAATAAAACTACACTATGAAGATTGTCAAAACTTATCGGTATTAGAGATATTAAAATGGCCAGGTGTTATAAACGAATCTCTCTCTCAGCAAAAAATATCTAGTGCAGACGTAATATCAGTCATAAAAAAAGCGTGTCAGAATTTCGAAGAATTCACCGAGCGAGAAGGAAGTCAACTCACTGGTCAAATACAAAACTGTATCCAAGAAATTCGAAAATTAATTCAAAAAGCTGAAAAACTTGCACCTTTAACTACTGAATTAATTCGAGATAGACTTACTGGTAGATTACATACGGCTCTTAAAAATACAGCTCTTCAGTTCTCCGAAGAAAAACTTCAAGCGAGCACCCAAAAAAGCGAACTACTCACTTATATTAACGAACGGATTATCATTGAAGCTTCTGCTAATTCTCTTAAAGTAGATATCGCTGAAGAAATTGAAAGAATAAAGTGTCATGTAGATGAGATCGAAATTGTAATAAACAATGAGGTCAGATTAAAAGGTAAACGTTTAGATTTCTTAGCGCAGGAACTCCATAGAGAGGCAAATACGATCGGTTCTAAATCCTTTAAGACTGAATTAAGTATGATTTCATTAGATATGAGAGTTTTTATTGAACAAATTAGAGAACAAGTACAAAATATTCAGTAATTAAAAAATGGGAGAAAAAAAGAGAGGTCACTTATTTGTTATTTCAGCACCTTCTGGAACTGGAAAAACTAGTTTAGTTAAAGCAGTTGTTGAGAAAGACCCTACTATTTCTTTAGCTATATCAACAACTACCAGAAAACCTCGTAAAGGGGAAATAGATGGAAAAGATTATTTTTTTGTTAGTAGAAATACTTTCGAAAAGAAAGAACAAAATAATGAGTTTTTAGAATGGGCGTTTGTATACGGTAACTTTTATGGCACATCGTTATCTACAGTGGAAGAATGTTTAGAAAATAAAAAAAATATTATTTTAGAGATTGATTGGCAAGGAGCTTTACAGGTTAAAAAAAAATGTCATCCAAGCGAAGTAAGTCTTGTTTTTATAAAACCTCCTTCACTTAAAACGCTTAAAGCCCGTCTAGAAATGAGAGGTCAGGATTCCCAAAGCACAATACAAAAAAGATTAGGGCTGGCAAAAACCGAATTACTGAAAAGCTCCTACTTTGATTATGTTATTATAAATGATAAATTTTATCGCGCTTTAAACGAGCTTTATGAACTAATTGAGCACAAAATGCAGTGAGGAGCTAAGATTGGCTAGAATAACCATAGAAGATTGCTTGAACAAAATACCAAATCGATTTGATTTGGCTCTATCAGCTACATATAGAGCACGACAATTAGCACAGGGGGCGGTTCCAAAGATAGAGACTAAAAACAAACCGACGGTCGCAGCATTGAGAGAGATTGCAAAAGGTCACGTAGGGGTTGAAATGTTAAGAAAGGTTCCTTTATGAGGTTTTAATTGCCAATATTTAAAAGAAAAACTTCCCATAAGCTTATTAAAGCAAGNGACTACCTAACAAGGTCGGATAGGGCTAGGTTAAAAAAAGCTGTTTCGTTTTGCGAGAGTGCTCANGTTGGACAGTTTAGAAAAACTGGGGAACCCTACTCCAGTCATCCAATACACGTCGCAGCAATTTGTGCGAAGTGGAAACTTGATGTTGAAGCTCTTTGTGCTGCATTATTACATGACACAGTAGAGGACACTAGAACAAGCCTTAAAATTATTTCAAAAACCTTTGGTAATAAAGTTACTGAATTGGTTGACGGGCTATCAAAAATCGACAAACTCGTGTTTGAGAGTTACGAAGAAAAAACAGCTGAAAATTTCAGAAAAATGCTTCTTGCAACAGCTGCTGACGTTCGAGTTATTCTTATAAAGTTAGCAGATAGACTCCATAACATGCAAACGCTTGAAGCCCTNTCAAAACAAAAAAAAATAAGAATAGCAAGAGAAACATTAGACATATTCGTTCCAATCGCTCACAGACTAGGGTTCAATGAAGTTTACTTGCAGTTAGAAGATTTGTGTTTCTCTCACTTGCACCCGACAAGATACAAAGTTTTAGAAAAAGCGGTACAACAAGCACATGGAAATAGAAAAAAAGTTATCGTGGATCTCCAAAAAAAAATTACAGATCATATTCCTAGTTTTGGAGTAAAGGGTAAGGTCTCAGGTAGGGAAAAATCTTTCTACTCAATATACCTAAAAATGAAAGAGAAAAAATTAAGTTTTGCTGAGGTCCTTGACATTCATGCTTTTAGAATAATTGTTAATAGTTTAAGCGATTGTTACCTTTGTTTAGGAGCAATCCATAAGCTTTTTAAACCAATACCAGGAAGATTTAAAGATTATATTGCACTACCAAAATCTAACGGTTATCAGTCTTTGCACACGATTGTTATAGGACCGTATGGCACTCCTTTTGAGTTACAAATCAGAACTGAAAGAATGCATATGCTTTCTGAAGCTGGAGTTGCTTCTCACTGGCTTTATAAAAACAAAGAAAAGGAAACATCCCCTCTACAGTATAAGACACATGAATGGATGAAATCACTACTTTCAGTTCACAAACAAACTGCTGATCCGTCTGAATTCATGGATTACTTAAAAATAGATTTGTTTCCCGATGTAATTTATGTTTTTACACCTCAGGGAGAAATATTAGAATTACCTCGTGGGTCTACCCCAATTGATTTCGCTTACACAATACATTCGGATGTGGGTAATAAATGTACGGGAGCTAAAATCAACGATGAAAATTGTTCTCTTGATACAGTTCTAAAAAATGGAGATGTTGTTACTGTCGAAAGCAATGATTATGGAAAACCAGATCCTTCCTGGCTAAGCTTCGTCAGGACATCAAAAGCACGAGCATCAATTAGATATACCTTGAAAAAAGAGACCGAGGAAAGAGTAATTGATTTTGGGAAAAAACTACTCCTACAAGCATTGAAGGAAAGTAATGAAGCCTTTGAATTGGAAAAGGATATACCGTGGAATACTCTTTTCAGGGAATTGAATGTAAATAACCAAAATGAAATATATGAAAAAATTGGATTGGGTTTTATTTTTGCGGAAGCAGTGGCTAAAAGAATCCTTGATATCAAATCTCAGGATCTACTGCCGAACAAGCTTTCATCAAACGCAAAAGAAACTTTAGAGCTTTCTATCAAACATCTTACACAAAGCGTTAAATTTATTTCAATTAACGGTAATGAAGGACCCGCTGTAAGCTATGCACCATGCTGTTTTCCAATTCCAGGTGATATCGCGCATGGATGTATGTCTGGGGGGAAAGGGTTAACTATACATCGAAAAGGATGTTCAACTTCGATTAGGCAAAGAACAAAAGAACCAACACTTTGGACAGACATTATTTGGGAAGAAATTAAAACTAAGCAGTTTATTTGTTATTTAAGATTAGAAGTCGAAGAGTCACCAGGCGTACTGGCAAAAATTGCGTCAGCAATCTCTTCCAGTAAAAGTAATATAGTTGATATTTCAATACACCACCCAAAGGGAGCGCATCTCTCAGGTTTAAAAATCGGTATTGAAGTTTCAAACCGGGTACACTTAGCAGAGGTTCTCAGAAATGTAAGGAAAGTAAATTCCTTAACCAAAGCATCGAGGCTTATCCGCTAACTATTCTTTTTTCTTGGGACGAAAAGCTACACAAACCTCATCATTCGTAATAATACTAGGACCTCCTAAAAGCTCAATGCCATAAGGAACTGCTGAGAAAATACCGTTTACATCTTTTTCACCATTTGAGTTTGATATACCTCCGAGCGTCTCATCAATTGCCTTTGGTTGGCCAGGCAGGTTAATTATTAAGCACCCCTTTCTTGTTACAGCAGTCTGTCTCGATAATATTGCTGTGGGAACAAAATTTAATGATATTTGCCTCATTTGTTCTCCGAAGCCAGGTAGAACTTTATCCGCTATGTTTATAGTCGCATCAGGTGTGACATCTCTTTCAGCAGGTCCAGTTCCGCCAGTAGTCAATATTAAATGACACATATCTTCATCAACTAGAGTACATAAAGTTTTTTCAATTAACTTCATCTCATCAGGAATTAATTGCTCCAGAGTTAGGTAAGGGCTAGCAATCGCTTTTCCTAACCATTCTTTTAACTTTGGAATTCCTTGATCCTCATATACTTTTTTACTAGCTCGGTCGCTGATTGAAACTAATCCAACTTTTAATTCTGACAAATTTTTATGTTTCACGACTATAATTTAATAATGAAAAATGAAAAAAATAAAATATTTATATACAGCTCTGATGATTTAAAAAGCATATCGACTAACATGCTTGATTACGCCATGGATCAGGGTATAAGTCAAGCTAGTGTAGATGTAACCGAGGACCAAGGTTTATCTAGCCAAGTAAGACTCGGACAAATTGAGACCAGTGAGCATAGCCGAGAAAAATCGGCTGGTATAACAGTTTACAATGCTGGAAAAAAAGGATACGCAGAAACTTCCAGCTTTGATCCATCCGCGATTCAACAAACAGTAAAGAAGGCAATGGATATTGCAACATTTACTGAAGGTGATTCATTTTCTGGACTACCTGAAAAAAAAGACCTTGAAACTAATCCTAGAGACGATCTTGAGCTATTTCATCCTTGGAAAGTTAGCCTTACAAAAGCCACCGAAATAGCCTTGCGAGCTGAGAATGCTGCATTCGCTGTTGACAAAAAAATTAAAAACTCTGATGGTGCATGCGTTACAGTCCATCATAGTAACTTCTACTCTTTAAACTCTTCAGGTTTTGAAGGAGGTTATCAACAAAGCCGTCATAGTATTTCAATAGCTCCGATTGCAAAAAAAGGGGATGAAATGGAGAGAGATTTTTGGTATTCCTCTGACAGAAATTACAACAAACTTTCTACGCCTGAGGACATAGGAGTATATGCAGCAGAAAGAGCACTTTCAAGACTTGGGTCAAGGAAAATATCTACTCGTAAGGCACCAGTGCTATTTGATGCTCCAATAGCTAGCAGCCTACTGGGATCTTTTGTGCAAGCATTAAGTGGTGGAGCCCTCTACAAAAACCTAACTTTTCTCGATAAAAGCATAGGAGAACAGGTTTTTCCCCCTTCAATAACTATAACTGAGGATCCTTTTATCAAAGGAGCTCTTTCGTCGGCTCCTTTTGATGATGAGGGTGTAAAGGTTTGCAAGCGAAATGTAGTGGATGAAGGAGTGGTTCTCGGTTATTTCCTCTCAAGCTACAGCGCTCGACGTTTATCCATGAAAAACACTGGGCATGCTGGAGGATCACATAACCTAAAAATTCATGAAAGCAAAGGGGCAGACTACAAAACTCTTGATGATCTTTTCAAACTCATGAATAACGGTCTTTTTGTTACCGAATTAATGGGTCAGGGTGTTAACCCGATAACTGGAGATTATTCTCGTGGAGCAAGTGGATTTTGGATTAAAAATGGAAGAATTGCTTTCCCAGTCTACGAAATAACGATAGCTGGAAACTTAAGGGAAATGTACCGAGATAT
>NYVY01000010.1 GCA_002684875.1 Pseudomonadota bacterium | reverse complement strand
GGGTAACGTGTTTGAATCGTGAAGGAGTGAGCTACTATGTTGCGGGGTAAAACTGAAATTTTCGGCCGAAGAGGTGAAAAAATGGAAATATATAAAAAAAGCAAATGTAAAGAGCAAATCAACAAAAGAAAAGGTTTGGTCCTAAATACCATGTTGGCTTGCTTAACTTCGCATACAGCCTATGCTTTGGAACTCGATTCAGGAGAATGGGAGAGTTCTCTGAACACTAGCATAACTATCGGAACTAGTGTTCGGGCACAAGACCCAGACAGTAAGCTATACAGTAGGGCTGATGGAATTAGGGCTGGTTTAGGTTCTGGAGGCTTAGGTGCAACCAATACAGACAGTTCAAATGTGAATTACTCTAAGGGTGACCCTTGGTCAACTCTGATGAAAGCCACGATAGATTATTCCATTAGAAAAGACGACGTTGGGCTTTTTACACGGGTTAGAGCATGGCACGATTTTACCTTGGAAGGAGATGGTGTAAATCAAGGAAACGGTGGTAGTGGATATAGCCAAAACAAACCTCTATCGGACACTGGTTTTGCCCATTTGAGTAAATTTTCTGGTGTCACTCTTCTTGATGCCTACGTTTACAATACATTCGATATAGGTGAATTACCCCTGCAGGTAAGGATAGGGAACCAAGTCATAAACTGGGGGGAAAGCCTTTTTGTCCAAGGAATTAACCAAATTAATCCAATAGATTTGACGTCTTTACGAAGNCCAGGAACGGAGATTAGAGATGCTTTTTTACCGATCAAATCNATCTCAACAAANTTGGGATTAGGNGGGGGNAGCTCTTTAGAAGCTTTTTATCAGTTTGAATGGAATCCCGCTAACCTCGACAGTTGCGGTACTTATTGGGCTCCAGTGGAATTTCAAATCACAACAACGANGGGAAAGGCTTGTTCCCANTACATAACAACCTTACCAGGATTGAGCAATCCAGACGGACTCGCAAATGGACTTTCCGTTCCGATGGGATCGGGAATTGATGGTCCTGATTCAAATCAGTTTGGTGTTGCATTAAGAACCCCGGTAGAGAGTCTAAACGGGGAGCTTGGCTTTTATTTTGTTAAATACAGCTCTCGAATACCATTCATTTCTGGGCGATCTGGTTCAAATATAAGAGCCCTTGGTCCACAAGTAAATGCTGCGTTAAATCCAAGTAACTTTATCAACCCGATTCCAGCTCAAGTAGCTGGGGCCGCACCACTCGGGTTACAGTTAATTCCAGGTACTGGACTATGGGAGTACCCTGGTGATCTTGAGCTCTTTGGACTATCGTATACGGCTAATCTGGGTGGTTGGTCCGTTGGAGCAGAGGCAAGTTACATACCAAATTTGCCAGTTCAAATCAATGCTAATGATTTGTTAAATGCTTTATTAGTTGGAATCGGTCCGTTAGGGGCTACGTCACAGGCAGCCAGTGCAGCGGGAGCAAATACCAAGGTTGAGGGTTATGATCGACTCAATAAATTTCAGTTACAGTTNAACGGTATAAAAATTCTTCCAAGAATTTTGGGTTCAGCACAAACCGTTTTTGTGGGTGAAGTAGGTTACCAAAGAGTGAACATTGGGAACAGTTATACTGGAAATAGGTATGGNAGGCACTTTGTATTTGGTACTGCTCCGCACTTACTTTATGGNGGAACTGCGCTTGGAAANACACACCCNGAAGGGAGTAAAAATGATGGTTTCGTAACAGAAAACTCATGGGGATATCGGTTAAGAGTTAGAGGTGAATATCCAAGTGTATTCGGCTCATCGTTCACAATGTATCCTACTCTTTCTCTTAGGCATGACGTAAAGGGTTACTCTGCTGATTTCCAGTTTTTGGAAAATCGACTGGCTCTTGGTTTGAGTGCTCGGTTTAATCTCAACAAGAGACATAACTTTGAAATTGGTTACGTGTATTATGCAGACGAAGCAGACTACGATGCATTTCGAGACCGTGACTTTGTAACCCTTGCTGTAAGCACGTCCTTTTAACAAGGTGATAAAAAGGAAGGATGCTGTGGATCTGTTTTTAAAATTCCTGCTTGCTTGGTTCTTTTTAGCTTCCTGTCATGCTTCTGAGTTTACTTATTCGGGAGCAATTCTTTCTGGCAACAAAGATGGTTCAATTCCTGAATGGCAGGGAGGTTTAACAGAGGCTCCTGATGGATGGGTCAAAAGGGAAGGTTATGGCAATCCATTTAAAAACGAGAAACCACTGTTTGTTATAGATGGGACTAATTACGACAAATATGAATCGAAATTAAGCAACGGTCAAATAGCGCTTCTTAAAGGCAATCCAACTTTTAAGATGCCAGTATACAAAACTCACAGAACGGCAGTGTTACCAAAGAACGTCATTGACGATGTAATTAATGAAAAAGGAAAAGCNAAGATCGTCGGTCACAGCATAGTTGGAAGGGATAAGTCCCATATACCTTTTCCGTATCCATCAACAGGAGAGGAAGCTATTTACAATTATTTGCTTAGGTACGTTGGTAACGGATTTGAAAGAGAGTATGCTTGGTTTCCAGTGAGGCCTGGAAGAAAATATTATAAAGTTGGGTTTAAAGATAGAGTGGTTTATGCAGGGTCAATGAAGCCTCAGCAAATTAGCAAAGGTTTAAACTATGCTTTCTACGCTAATTTTACGGCACCCGCTACATTAGTTGGTACTGTTTATTTAGTGCATGAATTCGTAGACGCAATCAAGAACCCCCGTGCTGCATGGATTTATAATGCAGGTGCAAGAAGAGTTAGAAGAGCTCCAGATTTAGCATATGATAATGTTGCAGATGGTACTGAGGGAATGAGAACGACGGACCAATACTTTGGGTTTAATGGAGCAACTGATAGGTATGAATGGAAAATTATAGGCCGCAAGGAGTTGTACGTTCCCTACAACACTTACCAAATTTCTAATAAGAAGATTCGATATGATGAAATATTGGGAGATGGTTCAGTCAATAAAGATTTTATGCGTTATGAGTTACACAGAGTTTGGGAAGTGGAAGCAACTCTAAAAGAAGGAAGTAAACACATNTATGGAAAAAGAGTNTTTTATTTGGATGAGGATAGCTGGTCTATTCTAGGAGAGGATTGTTATGATACTCGTGGAAATATATGGCGGGTAGGAATTCACGGTTTAATACAGGCTTATGACCAACTTGTCCCTTGGCCTAATGTGCTTATATGGCATGATTTAACAAATGGAAATTATTTGGTATCACATCTCGATAANGAAGTAAAAAAGCCTATAAGATTTGGGATAAAAGACAGATGGACAAACTTTCAACCAGATGCTTTACGTCGCAGGGGAACGCGATAGCAAATGACAAATATATTTAAAAACATAAGCCGAGTTCTCGGCTTTTTTTTTATAACAATGAGTTTTTTATTTGCTGCTGTGAAAAACAAGGCTGAATTAGATGTAAGTAAAATTTTTTTTACNGAAATAAAAAAAGTAGGCGATTCAGTTTTTGTTGCTGGCGAAAACGGTATTATTTTAAGCTCGGATGACAATATGAAATCCTGGGTTCAACATGAAATNCAGAAAAAGTCGTTATTNACATCTTTTGATTTTGTCGATGATAGACGAGGAATTTTTGTGGGGCACGACTCTATGCTTTATGTTACGACTGACGGAGGTACGTCCTTTACTAAGGTTAGNGTTAGTCCAGANGAGGAGCCAATATCGTTGTTGAAGGTTAAATGGATCGACGAAAGCCAAGTAATAGTTGCAGGTAGTTTTGGGTTGGTGTTAACGTCCAAAGACGGTGGTTTCANTTGGAAAAAAGAAAGTTTTAAACTCNAGGGATTTGATAGACACATTTATGACATTTTAGTCATNAGCTCAGGNGTTTTTTTGATAGGAGAATCAGGGACAATTTTTTTTAAACGAAAGAAAAGTAACGATTGGATAAAGATTAATAGTCCATATATAGGTTCTTTATTTGGAGGTCTTATAGTCAAGGATAAAATTTATTTTTATGGTATGAGAGGAAATATACTTCGGACNNAAAAAAATTTTTTNGTNANAGAGNNANAAGNAAAACTAGATGTTGTTTTTGAGCGTTTTCAGATGCCATCGANAATTGGGATTATGAATGCTAACCTAAGTCCAAAAGAGAAATTGTATTTTTTTGGAAATGGAGGAGTATCCTACCAATTTGATGGAGANATGTTTAAAAAAAAACGTTTTAACTTGAATACTGTCGTAAGNAGTACCATTATTAATCAGGCACTGATTCTTGTGGGTATGCGTGGAATTCAAANACTAAAATAGTAATTAAAAAATGATTAAAGGAAAAATTTGATTTCTAGGTTTGCTCAATTTATTCTGCGNGTTCGTTATCTTTTAATAATTGTTTTTACACTAATTACGGNACTTTGCGGCGTCTCTCTGACAAATATCAANACTAATCCGACTTTTGAAAAGACCCTTCCAGTAGANCATCCTTACATAAAGACATTTTTCGAATATCGAGAGNTNTTTGGTAATGCAAATAGNGTAATCNTCTCCTACAAACCAGCTAATGGAACAATTTATTCTGCACAATCANTAAATGTTTTAAAAAAAATTACTGAAGACCTGTTTTATTTGGAGGGTATAGAGAGAAGCTCTTTAACGTCTATCTTTACGCCAAATGTTCGGTATATGGAAGTTGTTGAAGAGGGTTTTAAAGGAGGTAATATCATTTCTGCGGATTTCTCTGGAACAAAAGGAGAGATCGAAAAAATTAAAAGTAATATTATCAAATCAGTGTGGAATGGGAGACTTGTTACACGAGATGGCACACAAGCAATTGTTTTTGCTTCATTGCAAAACAAGGATTTAGACGTAAAAAAAATCTCTAATGATTTGGAAGTTATTAGAACGAAATACGAAAGAAATGAAGACAAAATATTTATCTTAGGGTTTTCAAAGGCTATTGGCGATATTATTGGAGCCACGAAAAGTGTATTGAGTTATTTTGGTTTAGCTTTTTTATTAATAATGTTTTTTACTTATTTTTATACTAGGTCTTGGATCATTACAGCGTACGTTGTTTTTAGTGGGTTGATACCAGTAATCTGGTTATTAGGTGTAATGCCTATATTTAATCTTGGCTTAGATCCATTATCTATTTTAGTTCCATTTTTAATATTTGCAATTGCGGTTTCTCACGCTGTTCAAATGACAAATGTTTGGAAGTTAGAAATGGTAATTAAAAAAAATAGTGTTGATTCTGCAGTCGCATCCTTTGAAAAACTGTTCTTACCAGGAAGCGTCGCTTTACTTGCTAATTCAATAGGATTCATGGTGATTGCTTTAGTAGATATCACAGTAGTTAGAGAGATGGCATTTGTAGCAACGATTGGTGTAACGTTGATGATCATTTCTAATAAAATCCTTCTACCAGTTTTATTGGGTTGTTGTCCCTCAAATATAAAATTTAAAGAATCAATAAACAGATCAAGAACGTTAGAGACTGTTTGGAAAAAGTTTTCTATTGTAATTACTCCATTAAGCAGAAAATTAGTTTTAGTTTCCTCAATTTTTTTATTCGGCATTGGGTTGTTTGTTATGAAAGATCTCCAAATTGGCGAATTGAAATCTGGCGTTTCCGAATTAAAAGATAACTCAAGATATAATTTGGATACAGCTGAAATTGTAAATTCTTATGATTTTAATGTAGATAATTTTAGAGTTATAGCAGAAATAACGGGAGATGATTCTCCTTGTCTTGATCCCGAAATAATGAAGTCATTAGGAAGATTTGAGTTTTTTATTTATCAAAATCCAAATGTGATTGCTTTAGAGGGAATGGCTAGTTTAGTAAAAAAAATTAATCAAGCATATTCAGAAAATTATATTAAATGGTATACAATTCCATCCACTCCTGTTGAGATTGCGCAGGGTGTCGGTTACGCAACAAAAAGAGGGAATGCATACATGAATACGTCTTGTTCAGTATTGCCTATTTCAATTTTCTTAAAAGATAGAAAAGCAACTACAATTAAAAGTATTATTAACGATATCAACTTTTTCAATGAGAATCTTGTAAACGAAAGAATTAATATTAGAATGGCCCTTGGGATGGTAGGAGTATCTGCTTCTAGGAATGAGGTTATTGAAGCGTCTGAACCTATTGTAAATGGAGCATTATTTTTTTCAGTTGGGTTACTTTGCTTATTTTTATTTCGGTCAATCACTATATCTTTTGCAATTTTAGTTCCGCTTGTTCTTGTTACAATATGGTGCAACGCTTTAATGGTATTTTTAGGAATAGGTGTCAAAATGAATACATTGCCAGTGATAGCTTTAGGTGTTGCTGTCGGTGTAGATTACGGAATATATTTATTTGAAAGAATGCGGTATTTAATGCGTTCAGAGGGGCTAAGCCTTGAATTGAGCTATATTGAAAGTTTGAGACAGAGAGGTTCAGCGTCAATTTTTACTGCATGCGTAACTTCTGTAGCAGTTTTTAGTTGGTATTTTTCAGATTTAAAATTTCAACAAGATATGGGAATTTTACTTGGGTTTATGTTTATTTTTAATCTACTTGGGGCAATCATTTTAGCACCTGTACTTATTAAGCTCTTTGAGGCTTATGGGAAGAAAACTAGTGAATATCAATAAACTAAAACAGTCTTTGAGAATCCCTGTAATTGCTTCTCCGTTGTTTATTTTATCTAACCCAAACACTGTAATTACTCAGTGCTGTTCTGGTGTTGTTGGTTCATTTCCAGCGTTGAATGCAAGAGGACATGGCACCTTAGAGAGATGGCTAGATGAAATTAATGAGGGCCTTGAAAAGGAAAAAGAAAATAACTCTTTCGTTGCTCCATACGCAGTTAACCAGATAGTTCACAAGTCAAATGCTAGGTTGGAAAGAGATCTTCGTGTTTGTGTAGATTATAAGGTTCCAATAACCATTACAAGTTTAAGACCTCCGAATGAAGTTGTTCAAGCAGTTAAAGAATATGGAGGATTAGTTTTTCATGATGTTATTAATCTGAGACACGCAGAAAAAGCTATTGAGGCAGGGGTCGACGGATTAATACTTGTGGCATCTGGTGCAGGAGGGCACGCGGGAACAATTAATCCTTTTGCATTGGTAACAGAGGTAAAAAAAATATATGATGGGCCACTCGTACTTGCTGGATCGATAACTAATGGTAGACAAATTCTCGCGGCAGAAATTCTTGGAGCAGACTTTGTCTATATAGGAACAAAATTTATTTGCTCTACAGAATCGCCGGCTCCTTTAGATTACAAAAAAATGATTCATGAGTCCAAAGCTTCCGATATAGTATATACAGATTTTTTTACGGGTATTCATGGTAGTTATTTAAAAAAAAGTGCTGAGAAATCTGGGTATTCTCAGAAAAAGTTTCTATCTTGGCCTAAGATTAAGTTAGCAATACAACTGATTTTGAGCAAGAGGTTAAAACATTTGAATTTCTCTGCTTTTGAAAAATTAGGAAATAAAGCTTGGAAAGACATTTGGAGTGCTGGCCAAGGAGTAGGAGATATAAGAGAAACAAAAAGAACAGCAGAAATTGTAAGCCAGCTTATAGAAGAATACAGTCGTGCAAAAGAACAAGTAAGTAAAAATTTTAGTAATGAA
>NYVY01000009.1 GCA_002684875.1 Pseudomonadota bacterium | reverse complement strand
TTATGCGTGTCAGACCTAAACCCAATCAGTGCTCTAAACGGCGCAAACACTAACGGCAAGGCAACCATTATTGCCACAACTGTAGCAGGAACACCAAGTTCAACGATCATAACTCGATTTAAAGTACCAACCAACAACACGAAAGATATGCCAACGGATATTTGTAACAAGGATAATTGAATTAATTTTGGAAAGGATGCCTTCTCTGATGCNACATCAGAAAATGGTAGCAANAGTGGNTTTATTTTCTTCCACTTGCTTGAGGTANTCCTTAATTTTAANATAAGGTTAATCACGTCTAAGCTCNACTGCCTGAGAAGTGTANAAATAAGTCGATACTCTGGTCGTNCCNGCTATGTGCCATCCTTCTATATTTTTTTNAATTAAATTANAGATAGTTTTTTCTGAANANGGCTCAATTGATGGAGCTCTATCTTTTTTNGGAAAAATTTTCCCTAAAGAAAACTTCAATGCTAGTAGAGGAGTTANAGGTACAAAGGTAAAAATAATTGACTCTCTGGCACGACTACAAAGCTCTTTTATNAAACCNATCGAATTTGAAGATTTGTAGTGTATTGCTGAATCCATTAAGACAATATGATCAAATTCTCCAAATGAAGGGTCAAGCATATCACCCCATACAAATTTTACTGATGGCATTTGAGANTTANTANCACTAGAAAATCTTTCTCTCGCAATTTTGATTAAACTAGGTGAAATATCTACAGCGACAACGTTTGCATTTCGAGNAGAAAACTCCATTGCTAATGAACCAGTTCCACANCCAGCNTCAAAAATATCTTTTCCAGAAAGNTCAGTTCCNAGTCGGTCAAGTATATGACCCTGCATNTTTTCTCGCCCNGAACGTACTGACTCTCTGATGAAACTCAATCTATCATCGGATGTGAGTTTNTCCCAAGCCTTGATTGCAGTTTTATCAAAATATTGCGCAATCTGATGGCGTTTATTTTGATATTCCTGNTCTAAAAATAATGCTTTTTCTTTTTGCCACAACATACNTTTTCCTTNTGNAATTAATCAAANCCTAANAAATCAAAAATCTCCCTATCTTTTAGGGCTTCTGGAGCAATTGGTTCNGTACCATCCCAAAGCGACTTTGCCAACCGCATGTANTCCTGCAAAACTAANTCGATNTCNGGTGTTTGNTCCATTTCAAACAACGTGGATTTTTTTAGTCTACTTTTTCTAATTTCGTCNAAATCAGGAAAATGAGCTAAACGNTTNAANCCAACTCGACTTGCAAACTTATCTATCTGATCAGTTCCAGAACTCCTGTTTGCAATTACCCCCCCCAATCTAACCTTATAGTTCTTTGCTTTTGCGCTGATTGCTTGAACAATCCTGTTCATCGCGAATATTGAATCAAAATCATTTGCAGCGACGATCAAAGCTCTTTCAGCATGTTGTAAAGGAGCTGCAAAACCGCCACAAACAACATCNCCTAGAACATCAAAAATAACTACATCAGTATCATCCAAAAGGTGATGTTCTTTCAACAGCTTAACTGTCTGCCCAACNACATATCCTCCGCAACCTGTCCCCGCTGGTGGACCACCAGCNTCCACACACATAACCCCGTTATACCCCTCATAAACAAAGTCCTCTACCCGTAATTCCTCACTATGAAAGTCANCAGTTTCGAGACTGTCTATAACAGTNGGTACTAACTTTTTAGTTAATGTAAAAGTAGAATCATGTTTTGGNTCACAGCCTATTTGTAAAACCCGCTTACCCATNTTTGAAAATGCAACAGAAAGGTTTGANGATGTNGTTGATTTTCCAATACCCCCTTTTCCGTACACCGCAAAAACTCTCGCGTTTCCGATTTTTAATTTAGAGTCTTGCTGAACTTGTACACTTCCTTCTCCATCTAGTGGTCTTTTCAAATTTCTAATTTCCGAGACGTCTACAGTCGCCGTTGTCATNTTCATACTCCTTCAGTAATTCCTTCTAATTTATCCTCTAAATCTTGACTAACCTCTTCCAACGAAGAAAGAACCGTTTCACTTGGGTTCCAGTACTTTCTTTTTGAAGCTTCTAAAAGCCTATTAACTACNCGNGAACAAGCCTGCGGATTTAANTCTGCAATACGGTCTCTCATCTCTGGATCAAGAATGAATGTCTCGGTCATTTGCTGATAAACCCATGGTTGAACCTGTCCAGTGGTGGCTGACCAACCAAGAGTATGAGTAAGCTGAGCTTCTATTTGTCTCACACCTTCGCAACCATGGCTTAACATTCCTTCGTACCACTTTGGATTTAATGATCTAGTTCTTGTCTCCAAGGCAACTTGCTCCGATAACCCTCTTATTGTTCCTTCTCCTTGAGTGTGATCAGCTATGTAAATAGGAACTTCTTCAATAGATTCGTTTTCAAAGTTGCCTGCTTTTTGCTTAGCCTTTTTAACCGCTTTACTAAGGCCGCCTAAAGTATCAAAGTACGTATCGATTGTTGTAATACCCACTTCAACTGAATCCAAATTTTGATAGGCCAAATCAATTCTTTGTAAGACATTCTCCATAACAGCATCATTTCTTTTTGGTTTCCCATCAAGACCATACGCGAAACCTTTTCTTCTTGAGTAAACATCAGCGAGCTCGTCCTCACTATCCCAACAACTATTCTCTATAAGATGATTAACATTGGCCCCATAACTTCCCTCACAATTTCCAAAAACACGCATCGATGCTGTTTCAATGTCGCAATTGTGTTTTTTACAATCTTCTAAAACATGAGCTCTAACAAAATTTTTACTCAAAGGTTCGTCCGCAGAGGCGGCCAAAAATGCAGCCTCGGCTATAGTCTTTATTTGCAAAGGAAGTAAATCCCTGAAAATACCAGATAATGTCACCATTACATCTATACGAGGTCTTCCCAGTTCTTTCAAACTAATGAGTTCTGCTCCAGATAGTCTGCCATAACTGTCAAACCTTGGTTTTGTACCCATTAAATGTAAAACCTGAGCTATTGGACAGCCCTCTGTTTTTAAATTATCCGTTCCCCACAACACAACGGCCACGGTCTGAGGAAAGTCACCTTTTTCTAACTTTGCTTTTTCCAATATTTGATTTGCCTGCCTAGAACCCTCTTGAACAGCAAAATTACTTGGGATTCTGAAAGGGTCAAAACCATGAATATTTCTGCCAGTAGGCAATACATCGGGGTTTTTCAAAATGTCCCCACCAGCGGCAGGCTGTATAAACTCTCCATTAAGCGAACTAATAATGCCATTTAACTCTGAATCCTCGTTCATTAGAGTTTTAGTTTTATCTAAAGTTTTGATCAGTTCTTGTAGGCCTACCAATAAAGGTTCTTTTTTAAATCCTTCCTTCTCTTTTTGGGAAATTAACCAATTATTAATATCGTCACTGATGATACTTTCATCAACATTCATGATAACTGCGCCAACCAACTCTTTGAAGAAATTTTCCTTTTCGGGCTTTTCCTCAATGAAACCTAAGTTGCTTTGCATCCAGTTCTTACAAATGGCCATCAAGAGATCCTCAACTACTCCCTCATTTTTTTTGCCTCCAACAATATGCAGGCCATGCGGAATTAGGGTTTCCTCATACTCAAGTAACCTAATTCGTAGCACTCCAATCAAGTTGGATTTTTCAATAAGAGTCATCTTCGATGAGTCTTCATTTTCTTTCAATAAACTCAATGCATTAGCCTTTTCAATGATACAGGCCACTAAATCCGAGTGACTTTTACTTGTTTCATTTTTTTCCGTATCAAATTGCATTCCATTTAGAAAACTATCTAGCAATGACTTTAATTCCTCGAGGCCCTTATACAACCCAGCTTCACAGATAGGTGGCGTCATATAGCTCACTAGCGTAGCTCCAATTCGCCTTTTTGCTAAGGTTCCTTCGGAAGGATTGTTTGATGCATAAAGGTAGAAGTTTGGTAGATCATTAATCAAACGGTCGGGCCAACATTTTCCAGATAAACCAACTTGTTTGCCAGGCATAAACTCAAGAGCACCATGCGTTCCAAAATGAAAAAGAGCATCAGCCTTAAAATCTTCTCTCAAGAAACGATAAAAATTACAAAAGGCGTGGGTTGGAGCATGCCCCTTTTCTAAAAGTAACCTCATTGGATCGCCCTCAAAACCAAAAGCAGGCTGAACACCTATAAAAATATTTCCTAAATCTAAACCATGGATAAAAAGGTTTTGTCCATCTGTATCCTGTTTACCAGGAGCCACTCCCCAAACTTCTTCTACTTCATTAAGCCAACACGCTTTCGAAACGTAATCGTCAATACTAGTTCTGCCTGCAACATTTGCATCTGACCCATAAACTTCTGAATTTCCTTTTAAAATCATGCTTTTTAAAGCTCCAGCATTCTCGGGTAAGTCAAAACTATACCCCTCTTGCTTCATTAAACTTAGCGTGTTGAACAGGGACTCAAAAACGTCTAAATGAGCGGCAGTACCGACGTTTGCACAATTAGGAGGAAAGTTAAATATTACAAAACCTACCTTTTTTTCTGCTATAGACTTTTTTCTTAAGTTGATAATTTTCTCAATTTTTCCAGCTAATTTGCTGACCCTCTCACTACAAAATGTCATTTCAAGTGAAGAATTGCCACTAGCATTTAACTTAGAAATATCGTTATTTTCAGCAGAAGATTTTAACTCTCTTCGCCCCCCATAAACCATCGGTGATACTGCTCCATCTAGCTCAGGAATTGCAACCATGATTGTATTCTCTACTGGTAACAAACCAGTTGCGGAATCTTCCCAGGCGTCTAAAGATTGAAACTCTAAGGGATGCGCTGAAATGTAAGGAACATTTAACGCGCCCAGAATAACTTTAGCTGCTTCGGAGTCGTTATATGCTGGCCCACCGACCAGCGAAAACCCAGTCAGCGATAGTAAAGTATCTATATTAGCTTTTCCATTTGAAAAAAAGAATTTTTCTATNGCAGGTCGAGCGTCCAACCCCATGGAAAAACAGGGGATTACCTCAATNCCACGGGACTCTAGGGCAGCAATGATNCCNTCGTAGTGACCNGTATTGCCTGCTAGCAAATAAGACCTGAGCACGATTAAACCAACGGTACCCTTTTTGGCTTTTTTTGAAACAACTTTTGGTAGTTNTTGTGCTGACCCAGCAATCTTTCCTTTTATCNTAGGGTGGTATANGCCGATTTCTGGATACTCTTTCGGAGCAGAATANGAAAAATCAGGCAGNGAACTNATAGATAAATTGACCATATANTTATCTNTAAGCATCAAAATCAAACTNANCATATTCTCNTCTGAACCTGATAACCAATATTGCAAAGAAAGAAAATAAACCCTTAAATCNTGTGCAGTCCCTGGNATGAATTTCAAAAATTTTGGTAGCNTTCTTAGTATCCTCATTTGGCNTTCACCAGGAGGCTTTCTAGGACCAGATCCGTTACTTTCTTTACCTCTTAACTTTTTTAAGAAAGCCAATGCNCCAGAGGCNGGCTTAGACATATCNAGACGCCCCATTCTTGTCAAAGAAGAGACTTCTGGAGCAGACATAATGCAGACCATGGCATCGCAAGACTCTCTTCTCTCTTTTAAATTTCGAAGTATCGGTTTGAAATGATCTTCCATNAATAACATAGAGACAAAAATTATTTTTGACGATGCTATTGATTTTTTGCAGTCCTCAAGNACTTTCTCGTCATTACTCCAGTCAGATGCAACAAATGTTTTTAATTTGAGCTTTGAATGTTTANCTGACAANTTNGCGGCAATTTTGTTAAATACNGTNGTTAGGTGATTATCCATAGTCAANACAAGAATCTCATTGGTCTTTAGAGATTCTTTTGAACCAAAACGCTGATCTGAAGTTTTTTCCAATACGTTATTATCTGGCATAGTGGGCTTTCGCATCGTAGAGTGTTCCGATAGATATTTTTTTGTANCCTTTTTCAACGGCAAACTTCTCNGTGTTTTTTTTTGCTTTTCCTCTAACNAAAAAAGGGATTTTTTTTAGTTCTTTTTCNGCATCCGTTTCCCAAACCAAACCNATCTCAATACTTTCTGTTCCNGANACAGATATTTTTTTTCCTTCTTTATCAATNTTATGTTCGGAAGCCAAATGAGAAGCAACAGTCTCATCATTNAANTCAAAGTCATCNCTGAACATGGTTAACAAATGTTCTTCCAACCCCATAATTAAAGGATGNATCCATGTATCAAAAAGAACATTAGCNCCCTCAAAACCTANTTGAGGAGAGTATCTACAAGGAAAGTCTTGTACATGCATAGGTGCGGAAATAACTGCAGAAGCAATATTTAATTTTTTTGCTATGTGTCTCTCCATTTGAGACCCAAGAATAAGNTCAGGTTGNAATCTTTTNATTTCTTTTTCTACTTGTAAATAATCATCAGTAATCAGAGCATCCACCTTGAATTCTTCACCCAATGACCGAACCTCTCTGGCAAATTCACGGGAATANGTTCCAACCCCCACAACATCAAATCCAAGTTCTTTTTTTGCAACATGTGNCGCACCTATAACGTGGGTTGCGTCACCAAAAATNAATACTCTCTTGTTAGTTAGATAATTTGAATCAACGGATCTTGAATACCATTCTGACTTATTTGATTTATTTAAAAAAGTTTGTATTTTTGAGAGATCTTTTTCAATNCCTGCGATTTGACANANCTCTGNGATAAATTTTTTCGTTCCGCTCACTCCATAAGGAANAGTTTTGGTATGAGGTTGCCCAAATTTTTTAAANAGGTATTCTGCAACTAGNCTTCCTGTCTCTGGGTAAAGTAAAACGTTAAAAGCTGCTTTTTTTAAATCTTTTATGTCGCTTACGCTAGCTCCCAAAGGGGCTATGACATTGATCTTNAAACCCANGCTCTCAAGAAGTGTAGAGATCTCTTTCACATCGTCTTTGTGACGAAACCCCAATGCAGATGGTCCGAGAATATTACAAGTCAACGGATTTTTCTCTGGTACTTCTTCATTGTCGTTATTTAAACATCGTACAACTTGATAAAAAGTTTCAGCTGAACCCCAGTTCTCTTTTTTTTGATAAGCGGGAAGTTCTAATGGAATAACTGGAATAGGAAGGTTCAGGGCCTCTCCTAAGCCCCCTGGATCATCCTGAATTAATTCTGCGGTGCAGGATGCGCCAACAAGAATCGCATTTGGTTTAAACCTTTGATAAGCATCAGCNACAGCATTCTTAAATAAAACCGCCGTATCTTTTCCTAGGTCTTGAGCCTTGAAAGTCGAATAAGTAACTGGGGGACGNTAAGGGAGTCTTTCAATCATTGTGAACAGCAAATCAGCGTAAGTATCTCCCTGTGGAGCNTGCAAAACGTAGTGAACATCTTTCATAGCAGTAGCCACCCTCATNGCCCCGATATGAGGAGGTCCTTCATATGTCCAGAGAGTAAGCTTCATAAGAAAGATTCCTCATGGCTAGATACAGAAAAGTCTAACTTTTGTCTTCTCAAAGAAGGTTTCGCAAAAATACTAAGTAGTTCTGATACTTGCTCGAAACCATGGATTGGTGAAAAAACTAACTCTATTGACCATTTGGTCGAAATGTCTTTAGCCTCAAGAGGGTTAGCTAAACCTAGACCACACACNGTCAAGTCAGGTTTANCCTTAAAACATCGCTGTAATTGTTCTTCAACATTTTGGCCTTCTGTAACAAGTGTTCCTGNTGGAAGGCTAGAGAGTTCTTTTTGAAGAAGNGCCTTATTTAAATATGGTGTTCCAACCTCTTCTAATACAGCACCTAATTCATTCGAAAAAAAACGTGCTAAAGAAATCTCTAATTGCGAGTCTGGAAAGAAAAAAAGTCTTTTCCCTGAAAATACGTCTCTAAATTTTTTTACTACCTCTGTTGCTCTCTGATATGCAGGACCTATCGCTAAATTTGTTCTAGAATCCTCAATTCCAAAAGCCCTGCCAGCCATCATAAACCAGTCTTTTGTGCCTTCTGCACCGAAGGGAAAAAGAGCTGGTATCCTTTCAAGCCCTACCCTTTCAAGCTCTTTTGAAGTTTCTGACAAAAAAGGTTGCGCTAAAATAAATTTTGTCTGAGGGGATATTAATACATCTTTTGTCGTAGAACCTGGAGGAAAAAATGTTACTTTTCCAAGTCCCATATCGTCGAAGATTCTTCTCATCTGATCCTCAACTATATCAGCAAGAGCACCAACAACTAAGAGGTCACATGAGTCCGTAGGGTTGTTGGTTTTTTTTATCAAGTTACTTGCCAGAGTGGTTAAACAGGCATCTTCTCCTTCAGTAAAAGTTGTTTCAATTCCACTTCCTGAATAATTTAATACCTTTATGCCCTGGTCTAAATATTTCTCAGATAATTTTTCTGCAGACCGGGCTAGATCTAATTTAATTACTTCAGATGGACATGAACCTACGAGAAATAAAGTTTTTATATCTGGCCTACAGGCTAGAAGATCTGTAACCACTCTCTCTAACTCATCATTTACATCAGCCAACCCAGCAAGGTCTCGCTCGTCAATTATTGCGGTTCCAAAACGAGGCTCTGCAAAAATCATAACTCCTGCAGCGGATTGGATTAAATGAGCACAGGTCCTAGAACCGACAACTAAGAAAAAGGCATCCTTCATTTTTCGGTGCAACCAAACAATACCGGTTAAACCACAAAAAACCTCTCTTTGACCTGATTCTTTTTCAAGCTTTACAGAAATACCACTTAAGCTATTTTTAGTTTTGCATGATGAGGGGTGCTGAGTATTATTGACATTTGTTGTTACGGAAGGCGCTATTGTCTGATTAATCATTAAGACACCCCTTCCATTAGAATTTGTCTTGAGCTCTCAATTCGAGCTAGTCTAAACTTAACTAAAAACTGAATTGCATTCACTACGTATGCTACGTAGGCAGCCAAAGCTATAAAAAGCTGGATTTCTATTGAAAAGAGGTTAAAGAAATAAGCTACTAAATAGGTTAAGTGCAAAAAAACAACAACCATACTGACTACATCTTCCCAATAGAAAGGATTTGCGAAGAGGTACTGTCCAAAAACCGTCTTTTCCCACATTGCTCCAGTAACCATAATTAAACAAAGAATTAGAGTTTTTAAAACGACTGAGATTAGGGCAAACTCTAGAAAAGTCTCATTAACAAAGTAGTTTAAAAGCAAGCCTAAACTAACGAGGAACACAATGAACTGTAAAGGAGCGAGGACCCCTTGAACCAGCGTCCATCTAGTTTTGTCTCTCTTATATCTTTCTTCCTGCGTATATAACATGACTTATAGGCTCTTTTATACTGTCTCACCACTTTATGACGTTGAAAATTGTATGTCAACTTAAATTGACAAAAAAAACTTTTATCCGTGTAACGAAAAAATTACGTCCCATAAAATAGTGAAAATTGTGGCTATTTATACAAAAAAGGAGCATCATAAATTTGGTGTTTAGACGAGCTTGAGCAAATTAAGTGGAGAAAGCATGATTAAAGACAGAGGCAGCAATGCCTTCAAAAAGTATCCAGATACCTCTTTACCATCTACTATAGAATCTGAGATTATTCCTCGTCTTCTTATCGCACAAAGACAGAAAATTAGTGAGTTATCAAAAAAAGGTGCTAGCACCAAAAAATCTGGTCAATTTGTTAGTCCCAACAATATTGAGGAGTTATTAAAGTTAATTCTTGATAGTGACATAGAGGATTCAAAGCTATATCTTCGCACCCTTCTCAATAATGGGCTGAAAATCGAAAAGCTCTACACAGAACTTCTCCAGCCTGTAGCTAGACAACTTGGGGTCTATTGGGAGGAAGATTCGCTAGATTTCTCAACCATTACGGTTGCCTTGTGGCAAATACACCAACTTATGTATTTTTTAAGCCCAGAATTGATGGGAAACCGAAAAGCCATTTTGAAAAATAAGATTTTGTTATTTTCAGCATTAGGGTCCCAACATACCCTTGGGCTTTTTATGTTAAGTGAGTTTTTTCGCAAAAATGGTTGGCAAGTTCATGCGGATCCATCGCCTTCAGAAGAAGATATTTTCCTTATGATAAAAGAAAAACAATTTGATATTGTTGGTATATCGATAGGTTCTGTTGACCAAAAAAAATTCCACTAAAAGAATAATAAGAAAAATTCGTGAAAAGAAGGAGGGTTTTTCAAAAATACTGATTGGAGGACCACTTGCCCTTCAGGATAAACTTTTGTTTGAAAAACTTGGTGCTGATGGTCAGGCCTTAGACGCAGAAGAAGCGATAAAAATGGCTGAAGGTTTTATCCTAGAAAAAGAAAAAAATACTGTATCTCCTATTTAAATAGGTTTTTTCTTTAAAAAGTACAATTTAATTGACTGTTGATGCCGTCACGTAGAAAATATAGGTATGGCTCANNGGAACTTNATNCNNNTANCATNTAGNTCANTNTTATATNAGCTTGCAGNAGACGACCCTGCTCATGGATAATGTAGCNGANACCCAAGNNTCTTTTTCTTTAAATGTCGGCTCTGANTTGACAGAAAAGNTACTAACACTGTCTTCTGATATNGTCCTNTANATTTGNCCTAAAGGAANAATAAAAAAAGCGATTGGNCAGNCCAACAAGCTACGNGNATTAACTCAGAGCTGGGTNGGAAAATCNTGGAAAAGTGTTGTCACAGTTGAATCCAAACTAAAAATTGATCAATTACTTAAATTTGAAAAAAAATCTTCTGAAAATAGTNCNANGCACATTAANCATAGTCTAGGTAATGGTGTGTATTTACCCGTTTCCTATTCAACACTAAATTGNGAAAANGAGGGCTTTGTTGTAGCAGTCGGCAAAGAGCTTAGTCAACTTGCATCACTGCAACAGAANCTCGTNTCGGCTCAACAAACTTTAGAAAAAGATTTTATNAAACTCAGGCATATTGAAACACANTATCGATCTTTATTTGANCTTTCNTCTTCCCCAATTTTAATCTGTGAAGCNGATGAAAACACCGTNGTAGAGATNAANCCAGCCNCNGCNGAAGCCCTAGGCTNTAAAATTGATAAAGCTAAAGGGAAANATATTCAGATTTTTTTCNNNGANGATGAAAAACAAAGAATTGTTGATTTACTGAAAACNGCGGAACTTGGAAAAAAAGAAACTATAAAAGCGCAACTNATNNATAAAAAANAAGTATCNNTGGAANTCTCTTGNTTTAGGCAAGAAAATAAACTTTTTCATCTTATCCAAATTTTCGATTTCTNACTGCCACACCCTAANTTNCCAGANAGTACCTCTTTCAAGAATATTGAGGAAGCTATAAGAAAAAGTCCAGATGCATTTTTAGTCTGNGATGTNAGNGGTAAGATTTCGTTTGCAAATGAAGCTTTTCTTGATTTGGCAGAGGTCACAAGTATTGGTCAAGANAGCAACCTAATGAGTTGGTTNGGNAGNGGTCGTNTAGACTTCTCAGTAATNCAGAAAACNATCGAAGAAAANGGTGTTTTAAAANTATTCTCCACNCAAATAANAGGTAANNGTAGCNCAGTACANGTGGANATTTGTGGGGTGGAGCTAGAACTNGAGAAGNAAAGAACATATGCTTTTTCAATTCGCAACATAAGTAGNCGATTAATGGATAACACTGAATCAACTCCTCATTTATCGCGNTCGGCAGAACAATTATCTGAATTAGTAGGGCAGTTACCCCTTAAGGATATTGTNAGTGAAACTACCGACTTAATTGAAAAATTGTGTATCGANGCAGCCTTAAATTTATCTTTGAATAATCGTGTTTCCGCGGCTGAAATGCTAGGNTTATCTCGCCAAAGTTTGTACGTTAAGATGAGAAAGCTTAATATNGGTGATNATGAATAAGCATCTTTATTGAAATACTCATTTATGGGCCAAAAAGAAACTACGGTAATCGCTTTAGCTAAATTTAAGATTAAAAATATTGCATGGGCAATCACCCAATTAGCACTTAGACGTTTTTTTGTTCAAGATATAAAGGGATTACAGTTTTTCAAAGTTCTTGGAAGTGGATTTGAAGGAGGTTTTGGNGCCATGCCAGGATTAAATTANCAAGGNCTTTGCTTTCATTTTGNNAATGAGGAAACTGCTTTAAACTTTTCTAGATCAGCAAAAATTTTAGATGAATACCAATCAAAAGCAGATGAATTCTTTTTATCAGTCTTACAAGCCTACTCATCTAGNGGAAGTTGGANTGGTAATAAAGTAAATCCATNTACAGANTTAGCTNCNCANAAAAAAATATNGGNAGGTCCTGTTGCTTCTCTAACAAGGGCGTCTATAAAAGTGTATAAAGCTCGGCAATTTTGGGCTCACACTAAAGGGACAGAAACTGCTTTAGATAAAACCGACGGATGTCTTTTAGCAGCAGGACTTGGTGAGGCACCATTATTNAGACAAGCCACCTTTACGATTTGGGAAAACTCAAGTAAGTTAGANCTNTATTCAAAAAAAGGAGCTCATCTTTCGGCNCTNAAGGATGCATATGAAAANAACTTTTTTAGTGAATCTATGTTTGTTAGGTTCCAGACNAAGGTTTTAAAGGGNAACTGGAAGGGNAAATGTTTTGACTANAGTTGTTGTNATAGGCGCTGGCTTCGGTGGTTTATCTGCGGCCATTGAATTAGCAAAAAATGGTATTGAAGTAAAATTACTGGACCCTAAAAGAGAAGCAGGCGGGAAAGTTGANCTNTTTGAAGACGAGAAGAAAAATAAATATGACTGTGGCCCTACCGTTGTAACTCTTAAGGAAGTATTTTCGGAGTTATTTGAAAAATCAAATGAAAAACTAGAAGACTACGTTACTTTTAAAAAACTCGGAATANTTGCAAGGCATTNCTGGTCAGATAAAGAAGTTCTTGATTTGCATTCTGACGCTGATAGAAACTTTGAGGCTATTTCAAAATTCTCTGGTATATCTGAGGCGAGAAATTTTACTGAATTTTCAAAGCTTGCATCTGAACTTCATAAATCATTAGAAAATAGCTACATGAAATGCCAGCGACCAAGTATGTTGAAGTTAATTAATACTATTGGGTTTAATGGCTCAAAACTACTAATTAAGGCTGGCCTTTTTAATAGTCTTTGGGAAAAACTAGAAAAGCAATTCAGCGATGTAAGGTTACGTCAGCTATTTGGAAGATATGCGACTTATTGCGGATCATCTCCGTGGCAAGCACCATCAACACTGATGTTAATCTGGGATGTTGAAATGCGTGGTGTTTGGAGTGTAGAAGGTGGTGTAATCAGCTTAGCAAGAGCTATGAGAAAATTAGCGGAGAAAAATGGTGTAACGTTTTTTAACAACTCTTGTGAAGAAATTCTTTCCTACGGTGGAAAAATCACTGGTGTGCGCCTCGATAACGACAATCATATTCTTGCAGATAAAATTGTATTTAATGGTGATTATAGTGATTTGAACAGTTACCTTCTCAATAACAATATAAAAGATAAAAGACACTACCAAATAGAAAAAAACCGCTCTCTTTCTGCGATAACATGGATGACAAAAAATAAAACGTCAGGATTTAAATTAAGCAGACATAATGTTTTTTTTAACTCTCAGTATCAAAAAGAATTTTCTGATATTTTTAAAAAAGGGATTATCCCCACAAATCCAACAGTTTATCTTTGTGCGCAAGATAGACTAGATGATCATGTTGGTTCTCTAAGCGAAGAAGAACGGCTTTTTTTATTAATCAATGCTCCCCCAAACGGAGATTTCGCCACTATTACGGAAACGGAGATGGAAAAATGTCAAGCATCAGTTTTTGCCCTTTTAAACAAATGTGGATTACAAATAGAGGGCGGCCAACCAAGATTCTCAACACAAACCCCAAAAGATTTCCATCTCAAATTCCCAGGAACTGGAGGAGCTCTTTATGGGAGGCCGACACACGGCTGGTTGAGCCCATTCATGCGACCATCGGCCCGCAGCAAGATATCGGGTCTCTACCTTTCGGGTGGAACAGTACATCCGGGACCAGGACTACCAATGGCAACAATATCAGGGCAATTGGCGGCAGAGGCCCTGATGGAGGACCTAGGTTTAACCAAACGGTAACACCTGGTGGTTACCTTTGGTGGTACATAGATGGAACGAGTGACAATGGAACAGAAGCATTTTCCTTAATTATCTTCGTTGGCAGTGTTTTTTCACCGTACTATTCATCTGCAATAAAAAAAAATATTGAAAAAGCTGATCCCGAAAATTTTTGTTCATTCAATCTAGCTTTATACAACAAAACTAATAAAGTTTGGACAATGACAGAATACGGGAAAGATCATATCGAACGAAAAGATAAAGTATTTCAGGTTGGCAAAAGTAAAATTGAATGGAAAGACGATAGAATTGAAATTCATTTAGATGAATTAGCAACTCCAATACCAAGGCGAGTAAGAGGAAGAATAACTTTAAAATCGGACAAATTTTTTCTTTATAGCACCTGGCTAGATGACGAAAAGAAGCATCGATGGGGTCCTATAGCTCCTAATGCAACAGTTGAAGTAGAATTTCCCGATCAAAAAACCGCTTGGAAGGGCCATGCTTATTGTGATTCCAATGAGGGCGATGAACCATTAGAAAAACCTTTTCATGGTTGGAACTGGGCAAAAGCTCATATTGAGGATGACAGTGTTCTGGTATTTTATGATGTTAAGCAGAAAAAAGGCAGGGAAAGAGTCTTACCAATAAGATTCTTTCCAGATGGAACAATAAAACGAATAGCACCACCACCACGGGAAGATCTTCCAGACACCAAATGGTTTATTTCAAGGTTCATGAGGGCAGAGCCAGCACGACCAGCACACGTATTGAGAAACCTTGAAGACACCCCCTTTTATTCAAGAAGTATGATTTCTGCTGGGCTTTTAGGGGACCGACAACTTGTGATGCATGAAACTCTTAATCTAAATAGATATGCCAGTCCTCTGATAAAACTTCTATTGCCTTGGAGAATGCCTAGAATCGATTAATTGNTANTTATCCCTGGCAGAAAGTTTTAAAAATAACTGAATTACCCAATCTAAGCGCTCTAGAAAATTCAAAGGCATCGTAGANCATCGCTTTCCTTTGGATTGTTGAATTATTGGNTCAACNAGNANCGTTAACATCTTTGCGAGATAAGGGGGTTCATTTTGATNAACATNTNTAGAATTTTCAAATGGAGCATTTAACTCTTTATAGGATTTTGCTATGAGAAACAATTTCNTAGTCAAAGANACATGCGCTCGAGAATTTACAGAGTCAAAATTGTTACTTTTTATCTCGTTGCCAATTTCTTCATAAATATATCTGGCGGCCATTATCGATAGCTTACAATCTTTAGGTAACACAAATATTGCTTGCGATGCGTCTGCATAATGTTGCGATGCAAGGAATAACAAACGTTTTACTAGTTTGGCTATTTCAGGTGTGTAGCGAGGAGATTTCAACCAATCCCTTGAATTTATCCCAACTTCCTGCATCCACTCCTGAGGTAAATACAACCTACCATTTCTTGCGTCCTCACCCACATCCCGTGCAATGTTTGTAAACTGCATTCCTATACCAAGCCTACAAGCACATACTAATGCCCTTTTTTCAGAAACTCCCATTAAAACTGAAATCATTGCACCAACTGACCCTGCAACCCTAATTGCATACTCTGTCAAATCAGTAATCGACTTGTAACGACGGTTACTCATATCCCAATCGAAGCCCTCAATGAGGGCCATTGGAAGTGCAATAGGTATATTGTATTTTTTTACAACGTCTTGAAATGATTTATCGATTCCATCATTTGATGCTTTCCCATTGTAAATATTTTTTAAGCGCATTTTTAGCTCAGTGATAGTACCACGGTTACCACCTTCATCCACCATGTCATCCGCTAATCTGCAATAAGTATAAATAACGGTGGCTGGATCTCTCAGCCTTGAAGGAAATAATCTAGATGCCGCATAAAATGACTTAGAACCAGATGCCATAATTTTTCTACAGTCTAACGTTTCTTCACCCATAGAATCCTTAGTATAAAAGTTAGATATTTCCATATATTCCCTCCTCCACTTTCTTGTCTGCTAACTGTTTTCTTTCGGGAACATCTGGAATAACTTTATCCAACAGCTTTGCAGAGGTTAAAACTCCAGGTATTCCTGCTCCAGGGTGCGTACTAGCTCCAACCATATAAAGACCCTTAATATCTTCACTTTTATTGTGAGGTCTGAACCAAGCACTTTGCAGAAGTATTGGTTCCATCCCGAAAGCCGCACCATTAAAAGCTAAGTATCTACTTTTGAAATCTTCAGGAGTAAGAATCTTCGATGTTGTTATTGATTTTCTTAGACCTGGTAGGACCGTTCTTTCTAAATAGGAAAGAATTCTTTCTTTATAATTTTCTTTTTCTTTGCTCCAATCTATTTTTCCCAGAAGGTTGGGAACTGGAGAAAGTACGTAAAATGTATCGTTTCCTTCTGGTGCCAAATTCTTGTCAGTAGCAGTAGGTCGATGAAGATACAAACTAAAGTCATCTGACAATGTTTTTTTTATAAATATCTCATCTAAAAGCGGTAAATATTTTTTCCCCAGAAGAATAGTGTGGTGCTCTACTTCAGGGTATATTTTTTTTGTACCAAAATACCAAACAAATAATCCCATTGAAAAATGTCTTTTGTTTATTTTTTTATCAGTCCATTTTTTTCGATGTTTTTTATCAATTAACTTCGTGTAAGTCCAAGCCGTATCTGCATTAGATATAACAGTTTCTGATTTAAAACTTCTACCATCTTTTAAAAGAATGCCCCGTACACAATTGTTATCTACATCAATTTTTTTAACTTCCGCACCATATGTTATCTTGCCACCNATATCAANGTATAAATCTATCATTGCTTTTACTATTGCTCCCGTTCCTCCGATTGCTGAGTAAACACCGTAACGTCTTTCAAGNGCTGCTATTAAGCTGTANACACATGTAACCGAAGATGGATTTCCACCAATCAANAATGGATGAAAACTAAANACTTGACGNAATTTCTCATTTTTAAAAAACTTNGAAACNAAACTGAAAATGCTTTGCCAAGCTTCCATTCTGAACATAGATGGAATTGAGATTAAAAGATCTTTGAATGAATTGTANGGAAGGTTTCCTAAATCCTCATAACCCAGTTNGTAACANAGNTCAGCTTTCTTCATGAACTCTTCATACTGTTCTACTTCTTCTGGACAAAACTTTGCTATCTGTNCTTTCATCTTCTCAGGTTCCCCTGANTAATCAAAAAACTCTCCATCATCAAACCTTATCCTNTAGAAAGGATCCATTTTCTTTAAAGAAACATAATTCGAAAACTTCCTTCCACAAATCGCCCAAAGNTCTTCCAGCAAAAAAGGAGCAGTNATAATTGTGGGTCCAGCATCAAAAATAAAGCCATCTTGTTTAAAAACACTCGCCCTTCCNCCNCCTTGATCAAGTTTTTCAAAAACTTGTGTTTGGTAACCTCTNGCTTGCAACCTAATAGCTGCTGCTAAACCTCCAAAACCGCTNCCAATNACCAAAGCNTTAGGGTTTNTACTANNANTNACTTCTTTTCTCATAAAAATANCCTTATTTTTTAGATTTTCTTTCCCATAAGTGTAAATTGCAATTGACTGTTGTATTTGTCAAGTAGAAAATACAATTATGACAAACTTTTTTGTAAAAGACCTANGAGAACTTTTGAAGCCTATAACTTGGTTTCCNCCTATGTGGGCTTTCGCGTGTGGTGCGGTNGCCTCGGGAAGCAGCTTCAAAGACCATATNGGGTTAATTGTNCTNGGTCTATTGCTNACAGGACCTNTAGTATGTGCTTCTAGNCAAGCNGTTAATGACTGGTTCGATAGNGAGGTNGACGCCATAAATGAACCAGACCGACCAATTCCCTCTGGAAGAATNCCNGGTAATCTCGGACTNAAAATNGCNATTGTNTGGAGCTTATTATCAATATGTGTTTCCACACTTTTAGGNTACTGGGGNCTTATNGCAACAATATTAGCNGTTCTTTTAGCTTGGGCATATAGTATGCCACCCATTAGNCTNAAAAATAANGGATGGCTAGGAAATGCTGCNTGTGGATTTTCTTATGAAGGCCTTGCATGGATCACTGGGGCAATAGTAATGACAAACGGTACTTTACCTCCATGGGAAACAATTTCACTTGCTATTCTTTACAGTATTTGTGCTCATGGAATAATGACTTTGAATGATTTTAAATCGATTTCTGGAGACAAACNNTTTGGTNTAAAGTCACTGCCTGTCAAGTTAGGTGTAAATTTAGCAGCTAAACTNGCNTGNTTAACAATGTTAGTGCCACAGTGTGTTGTTGTNCTTTTACTCTTTCTTTGGTCAGCAAATGGATTTGGGTTGACTCTAATGGGACTAATCTTTTTACAAATAGGATTAATGCTCAACTTTTTGAAGGACCCCGTTAAACGAGCTCTTTTTTATAGTGCTGCTGGCGTACCCATTCTTGTTGGAGGAATGATGTTATCGGCTGTAGCATTACGTAACCTCNATAACTATAAACCCGAGTTTGTGCTATGAAAAAGAAATTTTCTTGGTTTGAAATANTCAGGCTTGGNATTGTACAAATGGCGATCGGTGGCATGGTAGTTATTACCACTTCNACATTAAACAGGATCATGGTTGTTGAACTTTTATTACCCGCAGTCGTTCCAGGNCTTCTAGTCACTCTTCATTANTGTATTCAAATACTTCGACCAAGAATGGGNTTTGGTGTNGACAAAAGTGGAGTTGCTACACCNTGGATTGGAGGTGGNCTTCTAATTCTTGCACTTGGAAGCGCNACAACNAGCTATGCAACGTTATTGATGTTTGAAAATCAAGTAAACGGTTTAGTNATAGCAACAATNGGTTTTATCTTAATTGGACTNGGTGTAAGTGCATCTGGTACATCCCTNTTGACNCTNTTGGCNAAAAAAGTAGACNAANATAAGCGAGCTCCTGCAGCTGCAGTCCTTTGGTTAATGATGATTGGAGGGTTCGCTATAACGGCAATGATAATTGGCGTACTTTTAGATCCCTTTACTCCTGAACGGCTTTTTGTTGTGTGTTCNAGTGTTACATTGGTTTTACTTTTGATGGCTTTTGTAGCTATTTGGGATATTGAAAAACCAGCAGAATCGAAAACTGAAGACGCAGATCAAGTAACATCTACTGACTTTTTTTCCGCCTTGTCTGAGATTTGGACTGAGAAAGAAACTCGCCTTTTTTCAATATTTGTTTTCATGTCAATGTTTGCCTTCAGTATGCAGGATTTAATATTAGAGCCATTTGCAGGCACCGTTTTCGATATGACCCCTGGAGAAACCACAAAATTATCTGGAATGCAGCATCTAGGTGTTCTCCTCGGAATGGCTTTTATTAGTATTATTTGCTCTGGTTTTTTTATTTTCAAAAAAATTAGTTCGTTAAAATTATGGATTAGTCTCGGCTGTTTTCTATCTGCGTTCTCACTGCTTTTGTTGTCTTTTATAGCCTTGGGGAAAACGAGTTTTCCTTTAAGGGAAACAGTAATTTTATTAGGTGTTTCTAACGGAATATTTTCGATTGCAGCCATCGGGCTAATGATGCAGCTAGCTAGACAAGGTTTAAAAAAAAGAGAAGGAATTAGGATGGGGCTTTGGGGCGCAGCACAGGCTATTGCCTTTGCTCTTGGTGGNCTNATGGGAACTATTTTTAGTGACCTATTTAGATATCTTTTCAGTTCGGATAGAGAAGGTTACGCTACAGTTTTTTTGATAGAATCAGGCCTCTTTTTGATAGCAATGGCCATATCCTTTGGCCTATATTCGAAAAAACANAAGGCTGNGAAGAAAATATTAGNTTTAAAAAAAGAGACAAAAACACTATGTACAAATTANNGNGAGNTCGAATGAAAAATCANAAACCTACATGGAACGGTCAGAAAACACATNTCGAAAAATTCGATGTTGTNGTTGTNGGTGGTGGGCCAGCTGGAGCTACTGCAGCAGAAGCTTTNGCTAAAGANGGGGTAAGNGTGCTTTTGTTAGACAAAGGNGGTCGTATTAAGCCCTGCGGAGGAGCTATTCCACCTAAAGCAATAGAGGAATTTAATATTCCAGAAGAATTGTTAGTCGCAAAGATCAATAAAGCGCAAATNGTTTCCCCCAAAAGNAATAAAGTNGATATCCCAATAGAAAATGGTTTTGTTGGAATGGTTGACAGAGAAAATTTTGATGAATATCTCCGTGTACGCGCCGAAAAAAACGGAGCAGTAAGAAAAATTGGGGCATTTAATTTTATTTCCAGAANCAAAAAAGGAAATAANATTCTCGTNCATTATTCCGTGAGAAACAAAATTGAAGATACAGAATCATTTCCTGAAACAGTCATGACAAAATTTATTATTGGAGCTGATGGGGCGAATTCTGAAGTAGCGAAACAAGAAATTCCAGACTCCAGACTAAAAAAATTAGTATTTGCTTACCACGAAATAATTGAAAGCCCAAAGCAGGAGTCTGAGAACTTTCATAACAAACGATGTGATGTTATTTATTCATCTCAATTCTCACCAGATTTTTACAGTTGGGTTTTTCCTCACGGTAATACCTTTAGCATAGGCACTGGTAGTGCCTCTAAAGACTTTTCCTACAGAAGGGCAATAAGTAAATTAAAACAAACTCAAAAACTAGACGGTTGTCGAGTACTTAGGAGAGAAGGAGCTCCTATTCCTCTAAAACCTTTACNAAAGTGGGATAACGGCAAGGATNCTTTGGTTATTGGTGACGCGGCAGGAGTGGTTGCACCTTCCTCAGGGGAAGGAATTTACTACGCTATGTTAAGTGGCTCGTTGGCAGCAAAAGCTATTAAAAAATGTGTAACTGAAAAAACAGCTCAATACCTNTCAGACCCTCGTAAAGATTTTCTTAAAAAGCACGGAAAAGTTTTCTTTGTGCTAGGTTTNCTCCAAAANTTTTGGTACAGAACNGACCACCTTCGAGAGAGATTTGTAAAGATTTGTGAGGACAAAGATGTTCAATATCTTACCTTTGAATCGTATATGAGGAAGGAAATCGTAAAAAGAAAAAAACGAGAAAAACTAAAGATTTTAGCGAAAGATCTAGCACATCTGTTGGGGTTAGCTAAAGTTTGAATTTGAAGTATGTATTAATAGGCATAGCTTGTTCATTTATTACAGCGTCCATTGGTGGCTCTTTAACGACACTTGATCAATGGTACTTTTCTCTGCAACAACCAAACTGGAAACCTCCAGATTCTCTTTTTCCTGTCATATGGTCAATCATCTTTATATTTATAGGTATTTCTTTTGGTGTTTCTTATGGAAAAGCTGGTAACACCGAAAACAAGAGAAAATTAATCTTTTGTTTCTTGTTTAATGCTTTATTAAATATTTTGTGGAGCTTTTTATATTTTTATTTAAAGAGACCCGACTTTGCTTTACTCGAGGTAGTTTTTCTTTGGGGCAGCATT
>NYVY01000089.1:9230-16109 GCA_002684875.1 Pseudomonadota bacterium | reverse complement strand
TTTTTAAAATATACTCCTGCATTTCAGCCTTAATCCAGTGAATAGCAAACGAGAAAAGTTTCACACCCTTTGAAGGATCAAATCTCTTTACCGCCTTCATAAGCCCAACGTTCCCTTCCTGGATTAAATCTCCCTGCGGCAAGCCATAACTAAGGTACTGTCTTGAAACCGAAACTACTACCCGCAAGTGAGCCAAAACCAGCTTTTGAGCAGCCTCCAAATCATTTCGATAAAAAAGGTCGTCTCCTAAAGATTTCTCTTCNNAGTCGCTAAGCATAGGNATTTGNTACACTGANGCTATNTAAGCATTTAAATCTCTANTCGGGCAAAGTTCNGTTTGCACTAATTCTGTCATCTTAAAAATCNCCAACAATTAGCAGTCTTATATATAGAGTGCCAATTATAAACTAAGTTCTTATTTTTAACAAAAAAAAATGCTTTAACATANAAGNTGTTNTATTTACTTTCCAATATTAAACCATTGGTCTNATATGAAATTTAAATTCCCAGTAGTGATAATTGATGAAGATTTCAGNTCTGAAAATACATCAGGATTTGGTATTCGAGCTTTAGCGGATGCTATAGATGCTCAAGGTATTGAAGTCTTAGGACTTACAAGNTTTGGCGACTTAACTCAGTTTGCCCAACAACAGTCGAGAGCTTCTGCGTTTGTTTTGTCGATAGATGATGAAGAGTTTGGAGACGGTTCTCCTGCAGAAATGGAAAATGCTTTAAAAAATATTAGAGCNTTTATTTCNGCTATAAGATTGCGTAATAATGAAATTCCTATTTACTTGTACGGTGAAACGCGTACCTCGAAACATATTCCAAATGATGTTTTACGAGAAATGCATGGATTTATCCANATGTTTGAGGATACACCAGAGTTTGTCGCGAGACACATAATACGAGANGCTCGTTCGTATATGGATTCTCTTCCNCCACCTTTTTTTCGTGCATTAGTAAATTATGCTCAAGATGGTTCATATTCTTGGCATTGTCCAGGACATTCAGGCGGTGTAGCCTTTTTAAAGTCACCTGTAGGTCAAATGTTTCATCAGTTTTTTGGCGAAAATATGCTNAGAGCCGATGTCTGTAATGCTGTAGATGAGATTGGCCAGTTANTGGACCANACTGGNCCAGTTGCACAATCAGAGTTNAACGCNGCTCGTATTTTTAATGCAGACCACAGNTATTTTGTTACNAACGGGACATCTACGTCTAACAAAATAATATGGCACGCATCAGTNACTCCTGGNGACATAGTTTTAGTGGACAGAAATTGTCATAAAAGTGTAATTCATGCGATCACAATGACGGGAGCAATTCCTGTCTTCTTGATGCCAACTAGAAATNATTTGGGAATAATAGGNCCGATNCCNTTGGAAGAATTTGACCCNGAGAANATCAGAAAAAAAATTGCTCAAAATCCNATNGCACAAAAAAGAAAAATGGAAATTGGGGNTGATGANGNGCTCNTTCCAAAAATTCTAACAATTACACAAAGTACTTACGACGGTATNTTGTATAACGTAGAAATGATCAAAGATCATTTAACAGGGCATATTGACACCCTGCATTTCGATGAAGCTTGGCTTCCACACGCNGCTTTTCACGATTTTTATAAAAATATGCATGCAATTGGAGAAGATAGGCCAAGAGCCAAGGACACTATTGTTTACTCTACTCAGTCCATTCATAAATTACTGGCAGGTATTTCTCAGGCCTCTCAGATATTAGTTCAAGATTCTAAGTCGAAGCGTTTTGACCACAACTTGTTTAATGAAGCGTATTTAATGCACAGTTCAACNAGTCCACAGTATTCAATAATTGCTTCACTTGATGTAGCAGCTGCAATGATGGAGCCACCAGGTGGAAGAGCTCTAGTTGAAGAATCTATCGTCGAGGCTTTAGATTTTCGTAGAGCAATGAACAAAGTGGATAGGGAATTGGGAGAAGATAATTGGTGGTTTAAAGTNTGGGGCCCAGATAATATTGAACCAGATCTCGATGGAATGACATTACGTGAACAGTGGTTACTAGATCCACANGAGGATTGGCATGGTTTTGGNCATTTAAATAGTCATTTCAATATGTTGGACCCAATCAAAGCAACTATAGTAACGCCAGGTTTAAATATTTCGGGTGAATTTGATGCTGAAGGAATCCCCGCTTCTGTGGTAACTCGATATCTTTCCGAGCACGGAATAATTGTAGAGAAAACTGGGNTATATTCATTTTTTATNATGTTTACTATTGGGATTACAAAAGGCAGATGGAATACTTTGCTTGCNGCNTTGCAACAATTTAAAGACGATTACGATAAGAATCAACCGATGTGGCGAGTACTGCCAGAGTTTTGTTCAAACTTCTCGCAATANGAACGGGTAGGGTTGAAGGACCTATGTTATCAATTACATAACGTTCAAAAAGATAACGATGTTGCCAAGTTAACTACCGAAATGTATCTATCAGAGATGGAACCAGTCTTGAGACCCGCCGATGCATTCGCTCATTTGGCAAGAGGAGAGACAGAGAGGATCCCTATTGACGAGTTAGAGGGAAGGGTAACTACCTCACTTTTAACTCCATATCCACCTGGTATTCCACTTTTGATACCAGGAGAACGATTTAATGAGATTATCGTTAACTACTTGAAGTTTGCACGCGATTTTAATAGTCAATTTCCAGGGTTTGAGGCCGATATACACGGTTTGATAACGGATGTTCAGGAAAATGGGTCTAAAGAATATTACGTAGATTGTTTGAGCACAGCTAATATTTAGTCAGCTATTCCCAGAATATTATTACCGACTTTCTTTGCATCAAACACTGATAAGTCCTCGATTGATTCCCCTGTTCCCACAAACATCACTGGTAAATTGTCCAAATCGGATAAGGTTAAAAGAAAACCAGCTTTATTAATTCCATCAAACTTAGTTAGAATAAGGCCGTTTATATCTAAGGCTTCACGAAATTGGGAAATTTGATTCAAAGCATTTTGACCCGTGTTTGAATCTAATATGATCCATTTGTAGAGAGGGCTTTCTGAAAGTGCCTTTGTTAAAACTCTGTTAAGTTTCTTTAATTCTTCTATCAAATTTTTTTTTGAAGGAAGCCTGCCAGCCGTATCAACTAATAAAATATCGATATTCTGTTCAATAGAATTAGTCACTGCTTCAAAAGCCACGGAAGAAGGGTCGCTACATTCACTGGAAAAGACAGTTACGCCGTTTTCTTCCCCCCAAATATTTAACTGGTCTTTTGCTGCTGCTCGGAATGTGTCGCACGCAGCCAGAGCTACCTTGCTCCCATTATTTTTAAAGTGATGTGCTAACTTCCCTATCGTTGTAGTTTTTCCACTACCGTTTACTCCGACTAGTAAGAAAACAGTTAACTGGTTTTTTTTAATTGATATGGGCTCATTTGGACATAGTTTATTAAGTCTTTGGTTAATTATGTTGGCTAAATGCAGTCTTGCGCTTTTAGAATTTTCATAAGAATCCTCACTTACTTGTTCAGAAAGGTTAGAAATAATTTCTTTTGCTGTTTTTGGTCCAGTGTCAGCCATTATTAAAACATCCTCAAGCTCGATTAAAGTTTCGTTATCAAATTTGTTATCAGAAAAAGCAGTTAGCAACTGTTTTTTTAATTTTTTTAAATTTTCCCAAATCGGCTGATTTTTTTCTGAAGTGTTATTATCGAACTTATTGTTCATGGTAAATGTCTCATCGGTAGAGGTTAAGTTTAAAAACGTTTACCTGATAAATAAAGTGAAATTTTCAATGTGTATTAATTTTTTTATCAAGAAAGCATCATTTTTTCTGATATTTGCGATCAGTTCGACTTGTTTTGGTTTCTCAGAACGGAATACATCACACCAGAGGTTGGAAAACGGTCTGAGCTTGATCATCATCGAGGACCATAGTGCCCCAACTGTCGTTCAAATGACCATCGTACAAGTAGGTTCGATCGACGAGGTAAATGGAAAAACTGGAGTAGCTCATGTTCTTGAACACATGATGTTTAAAAGAACAGAGACTAGAAAGGAGGGTGAGTTTAGCAAAATAATAAACAAACTTGGCGGCATCGAAAACGCATTTACGTCCAAAGAGATTACTGGCTACCATCAACAGGTCCATAAAAACAATCTTGAAACGATCATTAAATTAGAAGCTGATAGAATGCAAAACCTTATCTTCAACAACAACGATTTCGAAAAAGAGAAAAAAGTTGTTCTACAAGAGAGACTCCTTAGGACTGACGATAACCCGAAAGGACTGGCTTATGAGGCACTTTTTGCGCAAGCATTTCTGGCTTCCCCGGTTCGACGGCCAATTATAGGTTGGAGAGACGATATCAACAACCTCACCATTAGTGACGCCGAACAGTGGTATCGAACATGGTATGTACCAAACAATATCACCGTAATTATTGCTGGTGCGGTGGAAACTAAACAGGTTGAAAAATTAATAAAAAAATACTACGGGTCTTTGACTAAAGTAAGCCTACCCAGTAGAAAACCACAGAAAGAGCCACCACAAACTGGACAACGAAGAATTCGTTTAAGTGCACCAGCTGAAAATAAATTCATTTTAAAATTGTGGAAGGCTCCAGTGATATCACCAGAGTCAGGGGAGATGTTATACGAAAATGAAGTGATAAGAAATGTTGTTGCCATGGCAGTATTGGGGACTATTCTCGGGGATGAGGATACTGGCGTTCTGGTAAAAAATTTGGTCCGTGGTAGTCGGAAAGCAGCTTCAATATCGATAGGGTCGTCGTGGATGTCAAGAGGCCCAGGTTATTTTGTTCTTGATGCTACCCCAGCAAAGGGTACTTCACTAAGTGAGCTTGAAAGTGAGATCGAAAATGAAATTAAATCATTACTTAGAGACAAGTTCTCTGATAACGATTTACGCCGAGTCAAAAGACAGGCAAAAGCTGATCAAATTTTTCAAAAAGATTCTTTAATGAGTCAAGTTAGAGAAATCTCCACCGTTGTTTCTAATGGGAGAGAACTAAATGATGGCAAAAAATGGTTAAAGGTTTTAGATAAAATAACTTTCGAGGATATCGCGTCCGTGGGTGAAACGGTGATACAAGAAGAAAAATCAACAGTACTCGAATTTTATCCTACTAGAGCTAATTAAATTGCTTATGAGGACTTCAAACGTTAAAAACTTTTACAGATTAGCGTTTCTTATTTCGTTTGCATTGGCGTCCGTTTTTTTTAGTTCTTTTTTATCTGCGCAGCCGTCCAAGAATACAAACGGATTGGATATTAAACGGTGGGATGACGAAATGGGTTCGCGAGTTTATTTTGTTAAAACGAATCGTTTACCAATAATTGATGTTGCAATAGACGTAGATGCTGGGTCAAGGTGGGACCCAGTTGGTAAAGAAGGCCTAGCATCCATGGTTTCAAGTATGTTGTTTAAAGGTCATAAAGACAAGAAACTTATTATAGGAGAAGAGAAAATAGGAGAGTTCTTTGCTGAAAACTCAATCATAAGAAGCGTTTCAACCAGTCGCGATAAAGTTACCATCATTTTAAGGTTTTTAAATGAGCCAGAGGTTATAGAAAGAGTTATCAGCTTTATAAGCGCAGTGTTCAAAGGTCCGCTGGTTAACAACTCTATTCTAGAACGACAAAAGGATTTAAAAATTTTAGGTCTTCGAGAGGCTCTTACTAGACCCCAACAGATTGCTTTGAGAGAGCTTTGGAAAAGAATGTATCCTGANCACCCNTATGGACGGAGNCCCACNGAGGAGAGTTTNAAAAATTTGGAAAGAGTTAATTTNTTGGAGTTTTTTGAAACGTTTTGGACTCCCNCAAGGATGACTTTNTCAATTGTTGGTGATGTAAACAAAAAGACNGTTAAAAAATTTGTTANTACANTAAGTCAGGCGAGAACCATGGTNGGCGAAACNAAGACACAGCCATCAGGTTACAACACAATTTTGCCTCCAGTAATTTACCCTTTAGGAAAAACNGCAGAGATTGAACATCCAGCTGAACAAAGTCATATTTGGATNGGNCTACCTTTAATGGCTAGACATCAGACNGAAGATGTTTTTCCATTNTTTGTNGCAAATCATATNTTAGGCGGGAGTGGNTTTGGTTCGAGACTTACGTCNGANGTNAGGGAAAAAAGAGGNCTTTCATACAGTGTTTTTTCTGGTTTCAGTCTTTTGAAACAAAAAGGNCCGTTTTTTATCGGCCTACAGACTGGAAAAGAAAAACGGGAAGAAGCACTNGGGATNGTTCGAACCACATTAGAAGACTTTGTGAAGAATGGACCAACTTCAGAGGAATTAGAGAGTGCAAAAACTGGTTTAATTGGAGGGTTTGCTTTAAAACTTGACTCCAACAGAAAGACTCTTCTNAATCTTTCGCAAATTGCCTTTTACGATTTACCNTTAGANTANCTNGATGAATGGGTTGATAATATGACCGCAGTTACCAGAGAAGATGTNATGAGAGTNNTNAGAACTTATTTTTCAATGGAAAACCTTAGCACGGTCGTGATCGGGAAATAGGTGAGATGGTTCGAGTCATTGGAGGAGATTGGAAGAGGACTCCCGTNCCTGTAATTNCNNGCAANGGGTTAAGNCCCACACCTAGNAGGGTTCGTGAANCGTTATTTAANTGGNTTGAAGATTATACAGATCTANATGGAGCTGTCTTTCTTGACTTGTTNTGCGGNAGTGGTNTTCTTGGTCTNGAAGCACTTAGTAGAGGGGCATCTAGCGTTTCGTTCGTCGATAGNAATAAAAACTGTTTAGACAATATAGAAAAAATTTTAGTAAAGTTAAACGCGAGAGGAAGAGCNGACCTTTNTCATGATNAAGCCTTTTCTTGGTTGGAAAANCANG
>NYVY01000089.1:0-9225 GCA_002684875.1 Pseudomonadota bacterium | reverse complement strand
AAACNNTATGANTGNGTNTTTTTCGACCCCCCATTTGATGATTCTACTTTCATCGACTGTCTTTTAAAGGTNAGGTCTGTAGTNGGTAATGAAAGCCTTTGTTACATCGAAAATAAACAACCTCTTTTTTCGATATTGGAAGANTTCGGGTTAAAATGTATAAAATCCAGNAAGGCAGGAGNCGTTCANTATGGGCTTTTCAAAATTAANTAGNTAAAAACAANANCATTACTATGACAACTGCAGTGTATCCTGGCACTTTCGACCCTTTGACAAGAGGACANCAGGATATTGTTAGACGTGCNTCAAGTCTTTTCGAAAGGGTAATCTTGGCCGTAGCGGCAAGTCCAAATAAGAACCCGCTTTTTTCCTTAAGTGATCGAGTTGAAATTGCTAGTGAAATATTTAGTAAAGATGAACGTNTNGTAGTNATGGGGTTTGAAGGTTTATTGAAAGACGTGTTAAAACAAAATAATGCNACNGTNATTGTNCGAGGGTTACGAGCNGTTTCCGATTTTGAATTTGAGTTTCAAATGGCTGGAATGAATAGACAGCTGTTGCCTGAGGTTGAAATGGTTTTTTTAACNCCCTCAGAACAGTTTCAGTTTATTTCNGGTACGATTGTGAGGGAAATAGCTGCATTTGGTGGTGATGTTTCTGGTTTTGTTAATCCTTCGGTNGAAAAAAGACTTATAGAAAAACTAAAAAAATGAAAGATTTGTCGATANTAATATTTTTAATTAAACTTGAGNTACAGAAAAANTTTNTTTNAATATGNTTAAACCAGAATGGGGAGTAGCCAAGTTGGTTAAGGCACCGGATTTTGATTCCGGCATGCGAGGGTTCGAGTCCTTCCTCCCCAGCCAAACCTNTNAAAGAAATGAGCTAAGTGAAAAATAGGTTTTCATCAATTGATTCTTCCCAGACTAATGAATTAATGGTTTTCACTGGAGGGGCAAACCTAGCGTTAGCAAAAGACGTTACCAAAAGTTTAGGTATTAAGCTTGGAAGGGCTTCTGTATCTAGATTTTCTGACGGTGAGGTTTCTGTTGAAATATTAGAGCACGTAAGAGGGAAAGATATTTTTGTTCTTCAATCCACCTGTTTGCCCGCTAATGATAATTTAATGGAAATTCTTCTCATTGTTGATTCTTTAAGAAGATCTTCGGCTGGCAGAATTACGGCCGCAATTCCATATTTTGGCTATGCGAGACAAGACCGTAGGGTTCGTTCGTCTAGGGTCCCGATCAGTGCAAAAGTAGTAGCAAATATGCTGGAATCCACTGGGGTAAACAGGATTTTAACAATGGATTTACATTCCGATCAAATACAAGGTTTTTTCGACATTCCAGTTGATAACATTTATGCTACCCCCATTATGTTGGGTGAGATTTGTAAGAATGAGTTCAAATCCCCCATCGTCGTCTCACCCGATGTTGGGGGTGTGGTGAGAGCAAGAGCTTTCGCAAAAGAGCTCAATACAGACCTGGCGATAATAGATAAAAGAAGGTCAAAGGCAAATGTATCTGAGGTAATGACAGTATTAGGCGATGTTTCGGATAGAACCTGTCTGATAATGGACGATGTTGTTGACACGGCTGGAACCTTGATTAGAGCTGCTGACGCTTTAAAGAACAAAGGGGCTTTAGCGGTTATAGCTTATTGCACTCACCCAGTTTTGTCTGGAGATGCTGTTAACAGAATAGAAAAGTCTTCTCTCGACTTACTCGTTGTAACTGATACTATTTCGCTAACTGCGGAAGGAGCAAAGTCAGATAAAATAAAACAGATAAGCTGTTCAGGCTTGTTAGCAGAGACCATACTTAGAATATCGAAGTCCGACAGTGTAAGCTCTTTATTCTTAGATTAAAATAATAGAAAAAGAACAAAATCTTCGGTAGAATAACGGTTCAGGAAATTATAAACAAGGTTTAATATGCAGGGAACTGTTACAGTCGTTAAAGCAGAAAATCGAGGTACTATTGGAACGTCTGCCTCTAAAAAGTTGCGTAGAATTGGAAAAGTACCAGGGGTGGTGTACGGGTCGAATAGTAAGCCAATATTAATTCAACTGGATCATAATCAAATAGCTATGTCTCTCGATGTTGAGGCTTTTCACTCTTCAATTTTAGATTTAGATTTGGATGGAAAAAGTGAAAAAGTACTTTTACGAGAATATCAAATGCATCCTTATAAAAGACAGGTTACCCATATTGATTTTCAAAGAGTTGATGAGAAAAAAAAGATTCATACAAATGTACCTCTTCATTTTATTGGAGAGGAAGATTGTCCTGCCGTTAAAATGGCAGGAGGAACAATTTCACATATATTGAATGATATAGAAATTACTTGTTTGCCAAAAAACCTTCCTGAGTTCATTGAAATTGATATATCTGAATTAGAGATTGGAAATTCAATGCATGTTAGTCAACTAAAGTTTCCTTCGGGAGTTGAACCAGTATTGCATGGGCAGGATGATCCAGTGGTCGTAACAGCTGTTAAGCCCAAAGGTTCAGCTGGTGATGATGAAGATGGCGTGGATGGTAAGATGGTTTCGTCTGATGAAGGAGACGACTCTTCTGAAAAATCAACAGATTCTGACGGAGGTTCATCCAGTTAGTGGTGGTTGGTAGACATACCTTGAGAAGCGGCAAATTTTGGACATTAAATGCATCATTGCTATAGGCAACCCAGGGGTTGAGTATAATGGGACTCGCCACAATGTCGCTCAACGGGTATTTCTAGAGCTAGAGAAAATGCAAGAACTTGGCTGGCAGAAGAAAAGTAAACTTCGGGCAGAAATAGGATTCTGGTCAAACACAACTAGTAAAAAAAAGGTAATGCTTGTGAAGCCAGATGTCTATATGAATGAGTCAGGAATTTCAGTTCGGAGTATATGTGATTACTTTAGACTTCTTCCCTCTGACTTAATGATTATCCACGATGAGTTAGATCTTCCTCCTGGAAAATTGAAGCTTCAGGTTGGTGGTAGAGCCTCTGGTCACCGTGGAGTGTTAAGTATTCAAAAAATGCTTGGAAATACACAATTTATTAGGCTTAGATTGGGGATAGGTCACCCCCGAAGCTATTCAATGAATCAATCAGTGTCTAGCTTTGTCCTTGAAAAACCGTCGATTACACAAGAACCAATGATATTAGAGGTTGTAAAATGTTTTTGTAAAAACATGGATCTTTTGTTTGAGATGGAAGTAATGAAGGCAAATTCTTTTCTTCAACAGAGGTTGATCTAATGACCTTGTCTTGTGGAATAGTAGGTATGCCAAACGTTGGAAAGAGTACTCTATTTAATGCTCTGACTAAGTCAAATATCTCAGCTGAAAACTATCCGTTTTGTACAATCGATCCTAACACTGGGGTTGTAGAGCTTCCTGACCCAAGGTTACATGCACTAACTAATTTAATTAAACCTAAGAAGACTATTAGTGCAACAGTAGAATTTACTGATATTGCTGGATTAGTAAAAGGTGCTAGCAAAGGAGAAGGCTTAGGTAATAAGTTTTTAGCAACTATTCGAGAATCTACTGCAATAGTAAATGTTGTTCGATGTTTTGAGGACGAGAATGTAATTCATGTAAATGGATCAGTTGACCCAATATCTGATATTGAAACAATAATGACAGAGCTTGCTTTAAGCGATCTAGCTAGCTTGGAACGGCAAGTTATTAAATTAGAAAAATTAGCAAAAACTGGCGATAAATTAGTGTTATCTCAACTTGAATTATTTGAAAATTGTATAAAAGAGCTGAACACTAGAGGCTCTTTAAAACAATTAAAATTTGAACCAAATGAGAGAGAAATACTTAATGTTTTTAATCTTCTTACCATTAAGCCAATGATGTTAGTCGCTAACGTTAAGGAAGGTTGCTTTACTGCCAACAGACATCTTGATGCTCTGAAAAAATACGCTGAAGATTTAAAGATACCCGTAGTGCCGATCTGTGCTTCCTTAGAGGCTCAATTAGTGGATTTTAATGAATCTGAGAAAGTGGAGTTTTTGACAGAGTCAGGTATAGCTGAACCTGGTTTAAATATTTTTATAAGGGAAGCATTTAAACTTTTGGGGTTACATACATTTTTTACTGCAGGACCCAAAGAGGTCCGAGCATGGACTATTAAAAAAGAAGCAACAGCACCTAAGGCAGCTGGTGAAATACATTCTGATTTTGAGAGAGGTTTTATAAGAGCTGATGTGGTAAGTTACGAAGACTTTATATATTGTGGATCAGAGGTAAATGCAAAAGAGACTGGAAAATTGAGATCAGAAGGGAAAGATTATATTGTCAACGATGGCGATATAATCCACTTTAAATTCAATGTCTAACCCACTTTTCAAAATTTGTTATAAACAGTACTTTTAAGACGAAAAAGTACTAAACTAATTAGTTTAGTACCGTAAATTTCCCAAACTAAAAAGTTAGTACCAATTTATATACGTACCAAAAATCCCTAAAAATAGGGTATGGGTGGAGATGATTATATTTTAGGGGTTTTTTAAATAATAGTTGATTGAGGTTGATTTAAAACCCATTACTCTTTCACTCTCCATACAAACATCAAAATTGTTTTATTCAAACTATTAAGTAAAATAGAGATATGAAAACTATTCTCTTCTCAATACTCCTTCTATTTTCGATAAATGGTGTTGCTCATAATTGGAAGAAAGTTGCTAAAAATAAAGATGGAAGTTCTTTTTATATTGATGGTGATAATATGAAGAAACATAATAGACTTGTTTATTTTTGGGAGTTGAGTGATTTCCTTGAACCACTTAGTGGTGGAGTTAATTCAGCAATTAGTAAATATAAAGTTGATTGTACAGAAGAAAAACAAACTCACTTGAATCTTACTTTCTATTCTCAATCAATGAGTAAAGGAAGAATACTTTATGAATTTAGTCCTAATAAAATCGAATATCCAAAACCAAAAGAGATTGGATATATAGTAATGAAATTTGCATGTGATAATGCAAGATAATATGAAGGTTTTTCTCCTTACACACTCCTATTATTTTCTATAAATGGATTTGCATTTAATTGGGAGGAAGTTGCTGAAGATCCAAAAGGAGATTCCTATTATGTTGATGTTGATAAAATAAAAAAACATAATGGACTTGTTTATTATTGGAGGTTGACGGTGAATTAGAAATTAGTGGATTACTAACTCATTCTGAATTAGATGATTTAATTGAAGTAGGATTTAAAATTATTTGACCACTTTTAACCAAAAATATTGTGCAGAAATAAAATTTGTAAACAATCTTGCATAACTGTTGATTTTTTTTGGATCATAATTTCCTAAAATCTGCTCTATGTGATGGGGAGCTTCCGGGTCAATAGATCGTTCATATCTAACAATTCTGAAGTCAATATCATAAATAATTGCTAAAGGGGTTTTAGTTCTATTCTCCTTAATAATTGTTCTGCAAAAATTCTTATCAAGCATTTGAATCCCCTCGAAATGTATTGGTTTTTGATGAGTAAAGTCAGCAACTTGCCACCTATGAAAAGGGTATGGACACTCTATAAATACCTCTGCTTTATCTGAACATACACGATAAAGTTCTAAAAAAAAATTAAAAAAATACTCTGAATCAGACGGCATGTGCTCAAGTATATGTTCCATGTTAACTTTATCAAAGGCATTATTCTCAAACGGCCAGGGGGTTTTTTGCACATTTAAAACCATATCTGGTTTACAGTGGCTCGATGAGTCAACATTGAGATAACCCTCTCGCTTTTTAAAGCCACATCCTAAATTTAATTTCCTCAAGTTTCCGGTATCAATCAATCATTTCCTGGTGTAATAAATATAGAAATGAAATTGCCAAAAAAATGTTGGATTAGAGTTTTTGATAGGATTATAGGTGGAGGGATTTAGAGGAGTAGGTGGTTTGATTTTTAATCGTTCTTTCCTCTTTGGATGAGTAACACGTGGAATTTGGAAATCTCCATCAAATTTTCATTGAATCTAATGTTTATTGTAGATTTTTTAATCAATAAATCAACCAAAAAGTTTATTAGTAGTTTATTAGTTTTGCTATAACATATTGATTTAATAATGGATTTATAACTCACATTAGATTCAATGTTTGAGCAAGTATTAAAAATACTGTTACAAGTCATTTACATGTGCAACTAATGTATTAAAGAAAAAAGTTTAATACATGTCGCAAACTCGTTGCAAATGTTAAATATCAAATTTTACGAGATTTTTACTGTAATCTGGTTGTTGTAATAATATAGTAGTTAAAGATTATTTGGTCGTGACGATAGAATTCTAATAAATAATGGATACTTGTAGTAAAAGAAATAGTGATTTATAAAAGACTTCGCAGGTATGGAATAATTTAGGGTAACGATGTGTAAATGTGGAGAAAAAGATGATTGATATGTTGTATTCAGAATGGCTGATCATTAGTATATTATCGATAAATTTTTTGGTTTTATATAAGATAAATAATTCCAATAAAAAAGTAGTGATTTCACTTTCCAAAAATTTAAAGAAAAATTTACGTGAAATTTATAAAAAATTAGAACTATCGCATTTAAGTTTAGAAAAAACAAATTTATCTATTAGTTATATAGAATGTTATATTAAAAACGAATTTGAAAAAGAGGAACTAGATAAGCTAGATAGAATACTAGGTAATACTGATGAAAATGAGTATAAGAAGAAAATGAGAAGTTGTAATACAAAGATTGATATGTACAATGGACGGATTGAAGACCTAGAAGAGGAGTTAAAAACTTACGAACTAGAACGTGAATTAAGAATAGACGATTTGGTATTTAGAAAATATGCAAAAAAATATTCATAGCTCTAGCCGTCAAAATTAAATATTTCTGTAACAGACCTGCGTTCCGAAACTTTACGAATATTCAAATTTTTCTCCGCCATTTTAGCCATTTTTTTATTGACTACCATTAGGTTTCTATTTTTCTATTACAAACCAGTAATTAATTTGATGTGTAGTAGCTATAATTAGAACCAAAACAATACTGATACTCACCTCAAAAATTAATCATAACGCATCTATTCTTACCTGAAAATAAACAACTCATCCAAAAAGAATAAACCCTAAAAATATATTTTCCATTGTTTTAAGAAGAAGTAACTACGCTTATTAGTTTTTTATTTTACATATTAATATTTATGTTGACTAAACCCTCAAAAAAAATATTGGATTCTTTTAGCTATATTCTTATTTAAACTTAAAAGAAATAGAAAAAGATAATTATAAAAGCTCTCATTTTGGAAAAATTTTTCAGTTAGTTTGTACTCGAAAAATAAAGTTTATTCTCGAAACCAATAACGAAAATAGATATATAATTAAAGACTGAATCAATATGATAACGGTGACGATTATTCTAATCTTTTACCACTGTTAAAATTCTGTATGATAGAAGTCCTAAAAGTTTGACTATAGATGAACCCTGGGTATAAAAAAAGATGCTGGGTGAAGTTTTGGTCATGACTTAATTCTGAGTTACTTTAAATTATTTTAAGTTTTAAAATATTTTACTACTCGTTTTCTCGGAATAGAAAATAGAATAAAGGATTGGAATTAAAATTAACGAAAGAATTGTGGCAATGACTAATCCCCCCATTATAGCAACAGCCATTGGTCCCCAGAAAATACTTTTTGTTAATGGGACCATAGCCAATGCCGCTGTTCCTGCTGTTAAGATAATCGGTCTGAATCTACCAAGTGTTGCGTCTACCACAGAATTCAAAACATCTTTCCCACTGAGGCGCTCTCTTTCAATTTGGTCTACTAATATTACAGAGTTTCTTACAATCATGCCAATCAAAGCAACAATGCCAAGTCCAGCGACAAAACCTAATGGCATGTCAAATAAAATTAAAGCGAATAATGCTCCAGAGACTCCCAATGGAGCAGTTACGAAAACAAGCAAACTCTTTGAAACACTGGACAACTGAATAACTAAGAGAGTAAAAATTAAAAAAAACATAATTGGCAAACCAGTGATGATTGAATTTTGTCCTTTGCTACTTTCTTCCACAGTTCCTCCAACTTGCAACTCAACATTGTCAGCAAATTCATTCTTTATTTTATTGATCTCCAACAAAACTTGATTGGTAATTGTGGGACTTTGTAACTCACCTACAGTATCAGCTTGTATAGACATCGAAAATTTATTATCGTATCTCCAAATGACTGGATACTCCCAATCTACGGAAAATTTCACAATCTTGTCCAAAGGTATAGCCTCGCCTTTTTCAGAAGAGATTATGATTCCTCTCAAATCAAAGACTTCATCCCTATCATTTTTATTTAATCTGAATAAAATTGGTAGTAATAATTTATCGTCCCTAAACTCACCAATTTCTGTACCATAAGACCTTACTTTGAGAGCTTCAGCTATTTTAAATGGTGTTATCCCAAATTCCCTAGCTCTGGCATCATCGACTGATAAATTTATAATTGAACTCTTAATACCCCAATTGTTGTGAACATTTATCAAGTTTGGATGCTTAGCTAAAATAGTCTGTACCTTGGAAGCTGCTTCTTTTAGATTCTTTTCATCATCAGAAAGAAGTCTGAACGAAACAGGGTATGGAACAGGCGGTCCATTTGGTAAAACTTTAACTCTTATTCTTGCCTCTGGAATTAGAGTGCTGGCCATATACCTAATCTTCTCTGACATCTCATCTCTCATCTCTCTTTTTTCAGGAGTGATTACTAGTTGAGCAACGTTAGGATTTGGGAAAATAATGTCAATAGGCAAAAAAAATCTTGGGGCACCAGAACCTAGCCACGAAACAACATTTAAAATATTGGGCATCTCCATAACTTTTTTTTCTAATTTTTTAACAACGGCCTCCGTCTCTCGAGTGGATGACCGTTCTGGTAAATAAACATCAACCAAAATTTCTGAACGGTTGGAATCAGGAAAAAACTGTTTCTCCACATTTTTAAAACTTAGAAAACCTAAAAGAAAAATGAAAAATATTATTGATAGTGAGATTAATTTTTTTGACATCGAAAAATTTAGAATATTTCTGAAGGTTTCATGGTTGTCCCTCCTGAAGGTTTCATGTTTTGATGATTTTTTTTTCTTACTCATGCTAATCATCCAATATCCAAAAACTGGTACAAAAAAAATTGAAACAAACCAAGATACCAATAATGAAATTCCAGTAACAGCAAAAATTGCGAATGTGTATTCACCCACTTCCGAA
>NYVY01000088.1 GCA_002684875.1 Pseudomonadota bacterium | reverse complement strand
TTTGAAGCGATTTGAAGAAATGATTTAGACCCATGGTCACGAAATATTATTAAAAAAGAATTCGAACAAAGGTATACTCTAACCTTAATACCGAATTATCAGATCTGTTCTGGCGTACTATTTACTAATTTGATATTAACTTTAGGCAGTCTTACATGAGAAAAAAGATGTTTGTATGAAAAAATCTGTTGCTTTATCAGGTGCCGTTGCAGGTAATACTCAAATTTGCACTGTGGGAGAAACTGGTAATAATCTTTATTACAGAGGTTATGACATCGAAGATATATCTAAAAAGTGTCTGTTTGAAGAAGTTTTTTTTCTCTTAGTAGAAGGAATTCTTCCTACGAGTGATGAGCTTGAAACCTTAACCGACACCTTAGTAAAGCACAGGAGCTTATCTGACTCAATCTTGAAAACTTTAGAGCAAATTCCGAAAAGCGCACATCCAATGAATGTTTTGCAGGCTGCAGTCTCAGTTATGGGGTGTCTTGAAACCGAAACCAAAGTAACCAAAGTAACCAAAGTAACCAATCAAATTATTGCTATTAAACAAATTGCAAAAATAACTTTAGCTAAAATAATTCCTTCTTTGATGTACTGGTATCACTACTCTCACTACGGTAAACGAATTTCTTTATTTTCCAAGGAACGAACAACGGCTGGCTACTTTTTGGATCTTCTGCACAGATCAAAATATCCTCAAGACTGGGTTGATTCAATGCAAATTGCTCTTAATCTATATGCTGAACATGAATTCAATGCATCCACTTTTACAAGCAGAGTTATTGCAGGCACTTCTTCTGATTTTTTTTCTTGTATTAGCGGAGCAATTGGAGCTTTAAGGGGTTATAAACACGGTGGTGCCAATGAAGAAGCATTAAAGATACAAGAAATGTACCGTGATGTGAATCAGGCACGGATTGAAATTTTACGAATGCTCGAATCCAAAAAAATTATAATTGGATTTGGTCATCCAGTTTATACAAAATGCGATCCGCGAAACAAAATTATAAAGGAACTTGCCATAGCTTTCTCAGCGAAAAAGTCAGGCGCTAAACTTTTTAACATTGCCCAAGAAATAGAGTCAGTCATGTGGAAAAAGAAAAAAATGTTTCCTAACCTTGATTGGTACAGTGCGGTAGTTTTTTCACAAATGAAAATCCCACGAAGCCTTTTTACCCCAATATTTGCGATAGCAAGACTCGCTGGTTGGAGCGCACACGTTATTGAACAACTGCAAGATAAAAAGATAATTCGACCTTCTGCAAAATATACTGGTCCTGCCCCAAGAACCTTTATACCTATTGAAAAAAGAAAAACTAATGAAAGCTTCACATAAAACCTTCCAATTCGATACTATCCTTACCAAAATTGTATCTTACTCAAACCAAAAAATGCCATTTAAAGATGAGACTTTACAAACAGCATCTTATTGTTTGATGGACTCAATAGGTTGTGCCATAAAGTCTTTAAATTTTCAAGCGTGCACTAGGTTATTGGGTCCTATGTTTGGTGATAAATCTAATGATCATCTAACAGTAAAAATTCCTGGTACAAATTACGCTCTAGATCCCATTGAAGCAGCCTTTAATATAACAACCATGATTCGATGGTTAGATTTTAACGATACCTGGTTAGCCAAGGAGTGGGGGCATCCCTCAGATAACCTTGGAGCAATAATTGCTACAACTCAATGGAAATCAAAAACTGCAGGAAAAATTAAAATTGAACAACTCTTAACAAATCTAATTAAAAGCCATGAAATTCAAGGGGTGCTTGCACTCGAAAATTCATTTAACAATGTAGGTGTTGACCATGTCATTCTTGTTAAATTAGCTTCTACGGCCATCGGTGCACATATACTTGGACTACCCTTAGAAACACAACTCAATGCTATATCTCATGTTTTTTTGGATGGAAACGCATTACGAACATATCGACATTTTCCTAATACAGGATCTAGAAAATCTTGGGCAGCTGGTGACGCTGCTTCTAGAGCCGTTTTCCTTCTGCGTTTAGCAGAAAAGGGTGAGATGGGTTACCCAAAAGTACTTACAGCAGAAAATTGGGGATTTTATGATACCGTTTTTGGAGGTAAAGAAATAATATTAGAACAACCTTTTGCTTCCTATGTAATGGATAATATTCTTTTTAAAATATCTTTTCCTGCCGAATTTCATGCTCAAACAGCGGTAGAAGCGGCAATTTCACTTCATAAAAAAGTAATCAATCGGTTGGATGAAATTCTCGAAATAAGAATCCGAACTCATGAATCAGCAATAAGAATAATTGATAAGAAAGGACCTTTAAATAATCCTGCGGATAGAGACCACTGTATCCAATACATGGTAGCGGTCGGGTTAATATTTGGGCGCCTCCAAGCCAACGACTACGAGGATTCTATCGCTCAAGACCCCAGAATTGACAAAATCCGTGAAAAGATCACTTGCTTTGAAGATACACGTTTTACAAGAGATTACCTCGACCCTAATAAGAGGTCTATTGCAAATGGGGTGGAAATCCTATTTCAAAATGGTACAAAACTTGAGGAAGTGGTAGTAGAATACCCCCTCGGCCATAAGAAAAGGCGTCTCGAAGGCAAGCCTTTTTTGATTCAGAAGTTCAAAGACAATATGTCAGACCACTTTTCAAAAGAACAAATTGAAGAACTTGTAGATTTCTTTGAAAATATAAATGAAATTAAGCATAAGCATACAGATTTTTTACTTGATAAATTATGGAGAGGCTAAATTTAGCTTTGACCAATAGTGATAAATTCCGAATATGAAACGCTAAATAAGTACCACAGTTTGTCTATAGCAAACCCTAATTTATTTTGGGAAGATCGAGCTAAACTTATTGAATGGTTTGACTTCCCAAAAAAAATTCTTGATAAATCAAAACCACCATTCAGCACATGGTTTTCAGATGGGACTACAAATTTATGCTTTAATGCGGTAGACCGACATTTGAGTCAACGAGGCAATCAAAAAGCTTTGATTTTCTTATCTACTGAGTCAAATGAAGAAGAGTCTTATTCTTATCATGAATTACTACAACGCATATCTTATTTTTGTAATTTTTTTATAGAAAAAAAACTAACTATTGGAGACCGCGTCATAATTTATATGCCAATGCTACCCGAAGCGGTTTTTGCAATGCTAGCTTGCGCTAGACTCGGACTTATACATTCTGTTGTTTTTGGTGGTTTCGCTGCAAANGCNTTGGCATTAAGGATTAAAGATGCGAGCCCGAAACTTATAATTACATGTGATGCTTCTTCCAGAAACGGTAAGCTGATAGGTTACAAAGAAATATTAGATCAAGCTCAACTGCAACTAGATAATAATAGAATCGACACTCTTGTAATTAACAGAGGNTTAGTTNAATTTAAAATGAACCATTATGATNTAGCAATTGATAGAAAAAATTATTTTTCAACTAAAGAAAGAAAAATCCCGCAATGTGAAAAACTTTCATCTTTACATCCTAGTTATATACTGTATACCTCAGGAACCACAGGATCACCAAAAGGGATACAAAGAGATACTGGAGGTTATGCAGTAGCATTAGCTAGTTCAATGCAATATATTTTTAATTGCAAACCAGGCGAAGTGTTTTTTTGTGCTTCGGATATCGGCTGGGTCGTTGGCCATTCTTATCTTGTTTANGGACCTCTAGTTCATGGGTGCACCACNATTCTGTATGAAGGNCTCCCCACNAAACCTAACTCTGATATCTGGTGGTCTATGGTAGAAAAATACTCAGTTAAAACCATGTTTACTTCTCCAACNGCGATTAGGGTACTTAAAAAAGATGCAATAGTAAAAAAACAAAGTATTGATACATCATCGCTAAAGACTTTGTTTCTAGCTGGTGAACCACTTGATACTGGCACTAGTAGTTGGATTGGCAAGAGACTACCAGAAACAGAAATTGTAGANAACTATTGGCAAACGGAGACAGGATGGCCAATTTTGTCTGCACAGTTTGGTATTGAAAAAACAAAAATCAAACCAGGAAGTCCAAGCTTTCCTGTTTTTGGATATGATGTTGATTTAATAAATGACGGAAGGCCGATNAAAGAATCAGNCGAAAAAAAAGGAATGCTTTGCTTAAGGTATCCGCTTCCTCCAGGCTCCTTACANACAATTTGGAATAATGATAAAAGGTTTAAGGATACATACTTTTTTGAATTTAATTCGAACTTATACTACAAGACATTTGATTTTGCGGAAATCGATGAAAANGGATATTTNTATATTTTAGGTCGAACCGATGATGTAATAAATGTAGCAGGCCATAGAATCGGAACCAGAGAAATTGAAGAAGCTATTCAATTACATGAAANGGTAGCCGAAGCTGCAGTNATTGGTACAAAAGACAAACTGAAAGGTCAGACNCCTGTAGCTTTTGTAGTNAAAAAAAATNTTACCCAAGAGGTTCCTGTTAAAAATAATTTGCAAGAGGAGGAGTCTGATACTCTTTTAAAAGAAGAACTAGAAGCACTAATTTCTGAAGAGNTAGGTAGGTTTGCAAAACCAAGTATGATCTACTTTGTTTTGAGTCTTCCAAAGACTAGGTCAGGGAAGTTACTTAGGAGAGTAATGCAAGCGCTGTGTGATGNTGAGGATGTTGGAGACATTACTACTATAGAAGAGGAAAAATCCTTGGGGGATATAAAAAAGGTTCTACCGCCTCATCGTCAATAATTTATTTAATAGATTTAAATTTTTTCAAATCGTTTCCAGCAGGCCTTTGGTATAGGCGTAGGCTAAACTCGGGCAAGATAGCAAAAAGATGCTCAAAAATATCACTTTGAATATTTTCGTATTCCTTCCACTTCGTGGTTTTAGTAAAACAATATATTTCTACTGGTATTCCCTCCGCTGTCGACTTTAAGATACGAACTATTCTTGTCATTTCGCTATGAATGTTTGCATGCTCACTGAGATACAAATCAATATACGCCCTAAACGTTCCCAAATTCGTCATTGAACGTCTATTCAATCTATCACCTGATAAATCACCAATCTTAGAATATAATTCATCCTGGTGAGCTTGGATGCTATGTTCTCTTGATTCTAAGTATTTCTGAATTTTCATAGCTCTTTTTAGTCGCTCTACATCATCATCGGATAAAAAACTCACGGAATTACTGTCTATTAGCAAAACTTTTTTTATTCTTCTACCACCAGATTCGGCCATTCCGCGCCAATTTTTAAAACTTTCTGACATTAAGCGCCACGTGGGAACTGCTGTGATTGTATTATCCCAGTTTTGAACCTTTACAGTGTGTAATGCTATCTCCTTAACCTCTCCGTCTGCCCCAACTTGCGGCATTTCAATCCAATCACCTACTCGAAGCATGTCTGTTGCAGTAAGTTGAATTCCCGCCACAAAAGACGTAAGCGTATCTTTAAAAACGATTAAAAGGACTGCTGACATAGCCCCGAGACCAGATAAAAAAATTAGAGGAGATCGGTCTATGAGAGTAGATACTATGACGATAGTAGCTAAAGCGATTAGAAGTATTTTTGCTAATTGTACATAACTTTTTACCGCGATTGGTCTCTTACCAGTATTTGAGGATGTAACCCTCACATCCTCAAAAATATCTAGTAGTGCTAACAAAACTCTTACTAAATAAAAAATTGTAATTGATACAGCAATGTTTCTAACGACCAAGGAAATATTAGGATTTAAATGAGGGACAATTGACACCGCTATTTGAATAACTAAAGATGGAGAGATTAACGCAATTTTCCTCGAAAGATTTTTATGAAAAAAAGCTTTTGTATAATCAGATGAAGCAAACTTATACCAGTTATTAAAAGTTTTCTGGACAAGCCAGTTTGATAATGGAAAAGATATATAGCTGCACAACAATAATAAAAAAATGCCTGAACCTAATTCTAAAGTCTGTGCTCCACTCAATCCTAAAAT
>NYVY01000087.1 GCA_002684875.1 Pseudomonadota bacterium | reverse complement strand
CGCCGGATCGACCTGGGCGGCGATCTCGACCCAGTACGCTTCGATGTCGGCGGCCAGCGACTCCGGCAGGCCGGCGAGCAGGTCGCAGGTCCGCGACGGCGGCGCACCCGCGAGCGAGAGGGCGTGGCCCCACCGCAGGATCCGATCGAGCGAGGAGTCGTCCAGCTCCCCATCGGTGCTGTAGAGCCAGTCGCCTTCCCAACTCAGAACGACGAAGCACCGGCAGCTGCCGGTGTCGTCGAGACAGCTCGGGCAGCACTCGTCGTCCGTGTCGTCGTGGAAGTCCCCGTCCTCTTCTTCGTCGTCGTCGCCATCGCCCTCGCCATCCCCGTCTCCATCCTCGGGACCATCGCCGCCATGGTCGTCATCACCGAAGGCGACGGAGGCGTTCGGGTCTTCCAGCCCTTCCCGGTCTTCACTCGCCTCGACGCGGTCCTGTTCCAGATCCTGCGCTCGGTCCCGTTCCTGATCGTGTTCCTGGTTCTGTTCCTGGTCCGACATTGATGATCTCCCGCATCAAGGGTTCCGAGGACGCGACGCCGAGCGATACGGCAGCGGTGGTTCGCGGCGATTCGTGATGACGGTCGCGTGCGAACGGCCCGTATCTCGACCGGCTCGGGCGGCGTGGTGGTCACGTGACCAGCCTGGGATCGCCTCGACGAAGCAANGTCCGCTTCGTCGCCTGCCGGCCACATCCGAATTCCCGAAGGGAGTCCGAGGCCACCTTGCCCGGGCGGGCAGGTTGGCGCGGGCGTCNGCCCGCTCTTGATGCTTCAGAAACAGGACGCNNNGAGTCCGGANTCCTGAACGNNTTCGGGCTGNTTTTCTCTGNTGAAACAGNCGCGNNTTNCNCGTCNCGGAACGNTCANGAATCCGNNGGCTGAGGCGACTCCGGAGGNNTCTCCTCGGGTGAATCGCTCNNACCCGTTTCCCCATCTCGNTTCGCCCNTTCCGCTTCCTGTCGCNGCCGCATTTCAAACGCGATGCCGAGCGTCGGCGCATGCGGACTGCTGTTGCTCCAGTTCGGGCTCTCCGGTGGATCNTGGNACTCACCATTCCCATTGCAGCGGACCCAGTTCCGAANCACGAACCCNTGTCGCACGGTGATGAGCCGGTTCCGTTCGTAGTTGTCCCAGAACGGTCCGTAGATGTCGTCGAACTGATCGCCTTCGAGTACCACGATCTCTTCGTCGACCCAGGTGGCCGGCACCGTCTCCCGCGGGGACAGGTCGGGAAAGATCCGCTCCCAGANGCCGTGGTCCTCCGACTCGTCCATTTCGTCGGCCCGCTTCGAGCGAGGAGGCGTCCCGGGAAAGTGGAACATGGAGACTCGGCCCTCGANCCCGGTNAGNCGAAGGCCTGCATCCTCGATCATCCANNTCGCACGCACCGGTCGGCGTCGACGTGCGGCGGGCAACTTNCGACAGACCTCGTCGNCGTTGACGGTGATGCCGACTCGGTCGAACAGACCCTGAAGATCGATCGGAAGCACCGGCAGCTCGATGCCGTCCGGGCTCAAGAAAATTCGGTCATGGTCGTAGGGGCCAGGTTCGAAAGACATCGCAGACCTTTCAAGCAAGAGCGAGAACGCAGGTTCGGAAGCAGACGTTGCTCCGACATCGGAACGCCGTGGATCGGGGGTTCTGGTCGTTCCAATCGAGAAATCAATACGGATCGATGATCGCGGCGTAGATNCCCTCCACCCACTCGATCTCGCCCGGCGTGACAGGCGCGAGGACCTNAATCGGACCATCTTCACCCCACGCCACCGGAAGATCTCCGTGCACGGGCTCNCAACGATCCATCCAGTGAATCTCGGACCANCCGAACCAATCCTCGAGATGCAGCGCGATGGCGGATTCGATCTGATCGCGGGTCGGGGGANCGACATCCTCATCGTCGAGCCATCCGCCTTCCGTGAGATGGTCTNGAACGGNATCGATCGANTCGATGCGAACGATCACCTTCGGAATGAGATCGTCCGACCAGGCCCTGCAGTGCGCNTTGACCGCTTCGAGCATGTCCCACAACACATCCCGTGTCGCCGTCTCCTCATCGACCCCCTGGGCCATGAGTTCTTCGACGCGCTCGTCGATCTCGTGACTCGAGACGCCGGNNAGGANGTCNCANTCGCCCTCGATCACCCATTGATGTTCCATGTTGTCCCAGGTCGCGTTGTCGAACCTGACCCGCCCGGGATTTTCATGGTCGATCAGATCGCGGAACTCAACGGCGTGAAGGTGGTGCCGGTACTCGAGCATGTTGTCATCGTCGAGCCCCAGCGTATTCTCCGGGATCACGCCGGCGTGTTCGGGTCGATAGGTCATTGGCCCACCTCCGGAATCTCGATGGCGAACGGGTCGTCACCCGGATCGGCGATCCACCAGATCTCGGGAAAGACGCCTCCGAAGAACATCGCTTCGAATCCCGGCTGCCGTGCCATCCAGTCCATGGCCGGATCGCCGCTGAATCGCGGGGGCCGCCCATCGGTGGGTCCTTCCACCGCGAAACGAAGATGGGCGAGGCAGAATTGCGCACAGTGGAATTCCGAAGCGTCGATCGTGATCGGCTCCCGATATCCCGTTCCGACGAGAAACGCCGCCATGATCTCGACGTGGTCCTCGAATCCGCTGCGAAAGCACGGCGCGAGCCAGAATTCGAGGATCTGCTGACCCCCCGTGATCGATCGCGCCGTGATCAGACGGTGCCCCGAGAACGCCGTCTTTCGACACATCCCACCCTGCTCGGTGGTGCGTCGGGGCACCCGCATCGCGTCCAGGACGCGTTCGTGGAAGATCGCACGGAATCGCAGGGGACGTTTGAACGGCGGCGATGCGAACTGCGTCTCCGCCATCTCCTGTTCACGCGGCGCTGCGCCGGTGAGCGCCGCCTGCAGCTTCGCCGCCTCGTGCATCCGAGCGAACGGTTCCCAGTACCGACGACATCGCTCCTGATCCGACGCCACCATCGCCTCGGTCGGATCGTGCATGCTTCCGGGACGGGCGTACCACGGCTCGTCGATCTTCAGACGCGATCGTCTCGGCCGAATGGAATGATTGATGAGCCTGGACCACAGCTCGTGATCTTCGTCGCCGAACATCCGCTTCCACGCCGCCGTTTCCGCCTCTTCCTGCGCCTGCCGTGCCGTCTTCCGTGGTTNNTCCTTCGACCCGGACTCGGATTCCGGCTCGCNCTNCNNCGTGATCTCCACCGTCTCCATCAGTTCGTTCGTCGTTCATGNCTTGTTTCCTTTCGCTGCTCGTGGTTGAAGTCTTCCGTNCCCCGGCCCTCACCCGGCCCTGCGGACGGCCCTGCCGCCCATCNCGNTCAGTCACGGCGCNGCTCCGGAATGGACGGCGTGAANCCGTCGTCGTGCCGGCCGGCCAACCACCAATGAAGAGGCTCGTGACCGGGCAGGTACTGGGCGGCGAACGCCAGGTGGTCGAGGCAGGGCTCCGCCAGCGACCAGTCGTCCATGCCGCTCATGAGCCCCTCCCGATAGCCGTAGCCGCAGTGGAACGACGACACGATCTCCCAGCAGTCCTCGAAGTCCGGTCGCCGGGTGCGGGCGAGCCAGAACTCGAAGATCGGCGTGCCCCGAATCGATTCGGCGGTCACCAATCGCCCCCCGAGCAGCGTCGCCTGGCGACACCGCCCCCCCTGCTCGATGTTGAAGTTCCCGCAGAATCTCAACTCCGGACCGGCGAAGATCGCCCGGAACCGCAGCGGCCGCTTGAACGCCGGCGTGGTGTAGACGAACGGACCACCGGCCTGCTCGAGCGGCAGCCCACCGCTCAGGGGATGAAACGCTTCCGCGAACGAAACAAGTTCATGCCACGCGCCGGCCGCCGCATGCAACTCCCGCCACGCGTCGCCGGTGGGCGGCCCGTTCTCCGAGCCGGGGCGCGAGTTCCACGGGTGTGGTTCGCGCTGGATCCGCGACGCCATCTCATGCTCGACCCGTTCCTCCCAGCCTCCACGGCCGATGTCGGGGAGATCGAGCTTCAGACACCTCCTTGGTCTTCGAACGAGATTCGGACTCGACCCTTGGCGAGGTCCTTCATGGCGGCAAGGTCCTCGTTGTCCGTGAAGCCGTGCGTGGCCGCCCAGATCCTGTTGAGCACCCCGGCATCGGCACCCCCAAGCGTCTGCGAACACCGAGCCTTGAAGTTCGAGTAATCGAGCCGGGCCATCGAGGCCGCCACGACCTGCCCGAACAGTTCCCGGGAGACCAGGATCCGGTAGGGATAGTCGTGGTCCGTGGTGACCTGGACCCGGTCCTCCACTTCTTCTTCCGTGAGGACGAGGCAGAGCAGGCCGTAGAGATGACCAGCCGAGCGAGAACGCATCAGCAGCTCGGCACCCGGGGTGGGGTTGAAGTGCTGTACGACCGAAATGTAACCGTCTTGAGTGAATATCCACATAGGCGTGCTCCTTTCAAGGAAGCGAAATCGTCGATCAGGGTGGAGCGGACGGGCGCACCGATCGCGGTGCCGGGAGGGTGCGACGACCAGAACGGTCGCCACCGGCCTTCAGGCGATGGATCGGGCACGAAGCCACGAACGCTCCCCGGGTTGTCTTCAAGTAAACGACCGAATCACACGGCCCTGGCCTGCCTCGTCACGTGCACCTTCAAACGACCACCATGGTCGCGAATGAAGCTGGAGTTCCGGACGAGATCACAGCCGACGGCATTTCAACTGCCGACTGATCCACCGAACTCGGACGAGAAAGAACCTCGATCTGGCGCTATGCCACTCGGCCCGCTGAAGCAGCAGCTTCAACTTGGGGCGAGCCGTCGGCGTCGCCTTGCAGGACCACCAGTCCGACCGCGAGACGGACACGCGAACGTGTGCCTTCGAGGTCGCCGAACACGGCGGGATTCAGGATGGAATGCAGTTCGTTCATGGGCGCACTCCTTTCAAGATCCGGGCTGGGCGAGGACGCTGGAAACAGGCTCACGCGGCGTGTTTTCGAGGCCCTCTTTCGAGATCCGCATTATACCTTTACCCCCTTGTTTCACAAGGGTTTTCGCACTTTTTCGCACTCGAAACACGGCCGCTCTTCGACGTGTTCCGACCGGCGTTCCAGGGTCGTTTTCGATGCCGGTTCGGCACGCGTTTCGAGCTTCGTTCGTTGCCTCGAAATGACCTCTCCATCACCACGATTCACACGCTCTGAACCGCGCGATCTGACCAACGCAAATGGTGAATTCCACGCATCATTTCAACCTGCGTGCGCTGCGCGATCGGAGCGGACGATCTGCCGACCCGAGGCATACGCTAGGCCTTGTCCGAATCGCCTGGACTCCGATCCGACCCCTTGAACTGAACGATGTGCTGGGAATGATCTGGACTTGCCAAGAGCCGCTGCCACTGCCGCCGGTACTCTTCCGGGGATATCCCTTCCCGTGCTGCGCAGACGGCCTCGTGCCTCAAGCAATCGTCTAAGTTGGCTCTGATCAAGGCTTCCGATTGCCTTTGCTTCTCGCTCACCGAGCGCTTGCCTCCGCTCGATTTCTTTCTTGATTCCGCCATCGCTCATGTCCTTTCGGTCTTGGGCGTT
>NYVY01000086.1 GCA_002684875.1 Pseudomonadota bacterium | reverse complement strand
GACGTTTTATTTTGTCCAGAAATTTCAAAGTTTGATTTCTCTGGGTTACAAAAACACTTTAAATTTCAGTGCGAAATAAATTCGTTATCATCCTGGGCAATAATGTATAAGTTTTTCTTAAATACCGAATGGGATAATGCAAAAAATACTCTTCCGTCTTACGTGAGAGAAAAAGTTGCTCAAACTATTATAGAAAGAGAGTATGAGAGCTCCATATATTTGAGAAATCTAAATTCAGAAGATATTCCTTTGCTAAATTCTATTGAAAATGATGCTTATGACTTTGGTTGGTCAGAAAAAAACTTTACCGATGCGCTTAAAGCTGGTTATGTTGCGATGGGTTTAATCAACAATTCTATTTTAGTAGGATATTTTTTTTGGCAAAAAGCTGTAGACGAATGTCATCTATTGAATTTTACAATTGCAAAGGATCGTCAAAATAGAGGGTTGGGAAAATATTTGTTAGAAAAACTTCTAGAAGTTTTAAAAAAAAATTCATTCAATTCTATTTTTTTAGAAGTTCGTCCAAGCAACAAAAAAGCAATTGGTTTATATTCTAGGTTTGGTTTTTCTATCATCGGTAGAAGGAGAGCTTATTATCCAGCAAAGCATAACCGTGAAGATGCATTAGTTATGAAAAGACTAGTTAATCTAAAATGACAGAATATGAATTAAAAATATTAGGGATAGATCCTGTTTGGAAAAAAAGAGTTGTACAAGAAGGGCGTCACTATGTCGTTATCGATGAAGTTACTGAGGCGGAGATTTATTTGATAGAAAAGATTCTGTTTTCTATGGGTAAACTAAGCATGGATAAGAATGTTTTTTTTGTTTTAGAAATACCAAAAAAAATTAAAGAAAAAGATATAGTTTTGTGTTTTTCTGAAACTGGTGAAGCTGATATGAATATCTTAAAACTTCCCCATCCATCGGAGATATTAGCTAATTCTCAGCTAAAGAAACAAATATGGTTGGATGTTTGTCATTTTTTAAAAAAAATTGAGGCTAAGTAATCCCTATTTTTGATAGACCGAGGACCTTTTATCACCGATTAATGAGTCAAATTCTATTGTGGATTTGTTTCGTCGGTACTTCGCAATAACCAGAGCCATTGTAACTGCAACGAAAATACCAAATAATGTAACGACCGTATTTGCGGACATTTCAAAAAAAAGTAAAAATGCGTAGACTGAAAGCATTACCAACACATTTGAGTTCTCATTAAAGTTTTGAACAGCAATTGACTGACCCGCTGATAGAGTTACATAGCCCCGATGTTGGAGGAGGGCATTCATCGGTACAACAAAAAAACCAGCTAAAGTGCCAATTATAATCAGTAGAATGCTTGCAGTCCCTATGTTTGATGCCAGAGTCATAAGCGGGACAACCAGTCCCATAAATACACCGACAGGTAAAACTTTTATTGAACTGCGTAAGTTTACCAATCTACCAGCCAAAATTGATCCAGCAATGATTCCTAGGGCTACGATGCCCTGTAGCATGGCAGCCTTGTCCAAGGTCATATTAAGTTGCTCTTGAGCCCACTGTAGAACTATAAACTGAAGGGTTGCTCCAGCTCCCCAGAATAATGTCGTGACTGCCAGGGAAATTTGCCCTACTTTATCATTCCAAAGAATTTTATTACTTTCATAGAATCTCTTGGTGAGAGTTATAGGATTTTTAGAGTAGATGGAGTAAACAGCCCCAGTTTTTGGTATCAGAAGATTAAAAAAGGCAGCCAGTGCATAAATGAATACTATTACCATTAATCCAGCTTCCGATTTACTATTAATTTGTAGGGTGGCTTTTAATCCCGAATCATTTATTAAGTTTATAAAAAAATCTGAGATAAGAAAACCACCCAAAAGAGTACCTAATAGTATTGAAACTACAGTTGTTGATTCTAACCAACCGTTCGCGAAGACTAACTTATCTGGTGGTAGTAGTTCTGTTAATATTCCATACTTGGCTGGTGCGTATGAGGCTGCTCCAAACCCAACTACCGCGTAAGCGAGTAAAGGGTGTACATTAAAAAAGAATAATATGCAGCCTAAAACTTTAATATTGTTCGTTAAAAACATTACTTTACCTTTTTCAAAAGAATCTGAAAAAGGACCAACAAAGGGAGCTAAAATGACGTACGATACGGTAAAAAAAAGTTTAAGCAATGGACTCATCCAACTTGGAGCCAAGAGCTCAGTCAATATCGCTATAGCAGCTATAAGAAGCGCATTATCAGCTAATGATGACAAAAATTGCGCAAAAATAATTGTGTAGAAACCTTTTTTCATCTTACCTAACATTAAATCATGAAACTGATTAGAATTTAGATATGAGTAGGCCAGCTAAGCTAATTATTTATACTAATTCATTCAAAAACAACATTCGTGTTCTCAAGAGGTATACGAATTCTGCAAAAGTCTGGGCTTGCGTAAAAGCTGGTGCTTATGGGCATGGAATTGAGAGCGCTGTTAATGGGCTTGAAGAGGCTGAAGGACTAGCAGTGTTAGAAGTAAGCGAGGCTTTTTTTGCTAGGTCACTTGGATGGAATAAACCAATTCTGCTTTTGGAGGGTGTTTTTTCAAGAAACGAACTGGATGAGGCTTCAGCTCTTAATTTAGAGTTGGTCATTCATAACGAAGAGCAGTTAGCGTGGTATTTAGAGAAAAAAAAGACTGTTCAGGGAGTTTGGATTAAGATTAACTCAGGTATGAATAGACTTGGTTTTTCTGATGGACAAAACAATGAGTTAATAAAGAGTTCAATAGAAAAAATAAGAAACCAATATCTAAAGTCTAGCGACATTAAATGGATGACTCACTTTTCTTCGGGTGGTTGTAAAAATTCATGTGAGGATCAGATCAAAACATTTAGAAGTACCGCAAATAAACTAGGTTATAAAAAAGGCGAAAAGGTCAGTTTCAGTAACTCTGAGGCAGTTATCTGTAACCCAAATTTTTCCAAAGATTGGGTTAGACCAGGAATTCTTTTATATGGAGCACCTTCTTCTTTAAATCCGAACGAAAAAGTGAGGTCGTTTTTGGAGGAAGTTATCCCATGTCAATCTTTACAATCAAAGTTAATTACGAAATTCAGAGTTAAAAAGGGAGCAAAGATAGGGTATGGAGGGACCTATTCAGCAGTTGAAGAAATGACTGTTGGTGTCGCCGCAATCGGTTATGCTGACGGCTACCCGCGAGGGATTTCAGAAGGCACTTGTTGTCTGGTTTTAGGTAAAGCATGTAAAGTAATTGGAGTCGTTTCGATGGATTTAATTCATATCGATTTAACTCCCTGTCCTGAGGCGGTTCCAGGTGACGTGGTTGAATGCTGGGGAAAAGATCTCCCCATCCTTGATGTTGCAAAATCGAGTAATCGGTTATGCTATGAACTTTTTACAGGTATTACTTCAAGGGTTAGTCGAGAAATTGTTTGATGTTTAATTACGTTGTTGTAACAGCTTTTCTGCAACTTTGTTTCCTGAGAAAACTGCTCCTTCTATGGTTGAAGGGAACCCCATTGCCCCTTCGTCTGAGCATTTTAGAATTCTATCCATTGGTGTTTTTATTCCAGACCAGATGGAGTTTGTCTTATGTTGATCATGCGTACATGCGACAGTCGCTTTCTTAGAGCGAATTAATTTAAAATCACAACGATCAAGCTGAATATAAAATTTAGTTCTTAAAAGTTTTCTCCCAAATGCCATAATTTCTTCTTTTTCTTTTTTGGCACGTTCTGCGACACAGGCACTTCTAACAATGGCTAAAAGAATATGATTAGGTAATTCCTTAGAAACAATAATATATGTTGTACCGTCATCTTCAAATTTTACTGGGTGCCATAAAAAACTATTTTTTGTTCTACTGGCATTCACTTTAGATAAGGGGATAAATACCCAAAGGTTTAATATATCTCTATAAACTTGCTTCTCCCAAACAGATATTTCGTCGTTGATTGGCAAATTACTTTTTTTCCAAATTGAAAAGGCAGAATAACCAGGTGTTGCGATAACAATATCGTCGTATTGGCCTGTTACATTTTTTCTTAATTTTAGAGACCTGTCAGGATAAATTCTTTCTACAGGTGAATTAAAATGAAACGTAACCCCAAGATTTTCTAAATAATTAATTATCGGTAAAATTACACAGACATGGTAGTTGCTTTTTGGAAGATAAATATCGAGTGATGAAGGAAGATTTTTTGAACATTCTTTTAAAAGAAAAGAGAGCATATTATTGCTGGCTTTTTCGAATTCAGTATTTAAACAATTTTCCGTAAATGGTTTAAAAAACAATTCTATTAGTTCGTTATTTATTAATCTGTTTTCGTATAGGTTTTTTAGTCCCTCGGATTTATTTTCCTCTCGCATAAAAAAAGTTAAGGCATATAGAAATTTAAAGAGAAAGAAACGAGGAGCTTTATGAACATGCGGGTAATATAAATTCAAAAGGTAAAGGAAAGGAAACTGTTTTAATTTGAAGTGTAAAGTTTGCGATAATCCGTTTTTGTCGAGATAAAACCCACTCCACTCGAAATTAAAGATATTCCATTTATCTAACGCTCCGCACATTTTCAACATTGCTAAAAAATTTTGATAGGCTCCAATAACAAAATGTTGCCCATTATCACACAGGAACGACTCACCACTCTTGAGATCCCATTTAAAGCAAGATAGCCTACCGCCTGCTTTCGAGGACGCTTCAAAAAAATCAATTTCTATATTTTTCTGGACTGCTGATAGTTTGACAGCACAGGCTAATCCAGATAGTCCAGCGCCAATTATAGCGACTCTTCGTTGTTTTTTATTCAGGAACTCCTCCCCATGATGCTTTCCATGCTGCCCAAAACTTCTCTACTGAGTTTAATGAGACTCTTTTGGAATAAACATCGAATTTTGCTTTTCGAATTTTTTCTAATAATTCTCTGTAGATCCCTCCCATTACTATCCCAGGTCTTTGGGAGAGGTAATGCTTAGGTGGTAATTTATCGAATGCATTTTTATATTTTTTCACGGTTAATGAATAAAAATCTTTACACATCATTTCAAGCTCAGGTGTATTTATATTTTTTTCGTTAGGTTGAAGCGAAATATTGTATTTCATTAAAAAGTCACTTGGAATATATACTCTAGAATTTTCTCTATCTTCCTTTATGTCACGTAAAATATTTGTATATTGACAGGCCTGACCCAAATGAGTCGCGTAGGAAAGGACATCTTCGTCAACGGGTCCGAATATCCTAACAGAGAGTCTNCCCACTGCTCCAGCTACATGGTCTGAGTAATCGTCTAGGTCAGCCCAGGTTTTAAANGGNTCATGAGAAAGGTCTCTTAAAACACCTTCAATGATTTTTTCTAGGTCTTNCNAGGGAAGATTGTATCGTTCTACTGAAGGTTTGAGAGCTGTTGAAATNGGATGGTTTGGAATCCCANGCANATCTGAAATTTCTTGCTGCCACCAAGCTAATNTTTTTTTTGCTAATGGAATATCAGTGCACGAGTCACCGATATCATCTATTTCTCTACAAAATGCNTATAAAGCTTCAATCGCTTTTCTTTTATCACTGCTTAATAGAAGGAATGCAGCACTAAAATTTGACTTACTTCTAAGTACTTTCGCATGGCAAAATTGATCAGGAGACATAGAACTCAAAATATGTTTAAAATTGAATTATATATAAAAAGTGGTGTTCTTTTTAAACGTAACTTTGGCTTTGTTGACCAAACTGTTTCTGGAGATGCCTTGATCTGCTTCACAATATCCATACCACATTCAATTATTAGTGCTATTTCAAGTGCGAATCTAATTCTGTGGTTAGCTGAAGTCTGTCTAATGAGTTTAGGCAAGTTTTTACCTGCAATCAATTTTTTTTCTCCTTCTCCAACAAGTTTAAGAATCAATTCATTCTTTTTTTTACTATTTAATTTTAATGAGGCTTCAAAACCATTATTTTTCATTTCTACAGGCCAGAAATTCATAGGAAGGTAGCATCTTGAGTTTAATATATCTTCTTTAAAATCCTGTGCGAAATTTATAATTTGAAGGGCTGTACAGATACTGTCGGATAATTGAAAAATTGCTTCTCGTTCTGTCGAGGATAATGATTTAACGCCCATTAAGTGCAAAAGAAATCTCCCTACAGGATTTGCAGAATATTTACAGTAATTAAATAAGCTTTGCCAGTCAGGAAAGTTTTTAAAAGTAGCATCCATTTTGAAGGCAACAAGAAGGTTACATACAAGCTTAGGGTCTATTGAATGTTCACTTAAAAAAAAAGATAAATTGTTGGTTGTATTTTTAATAATTTCAACCTGTTTGTCCTCTGAAGTCTCCTTGTTTGTTTCTTGGCTCTTGTTTAATAAACACGTTTGAGTCAGTTCTAGCAGCTCTATTTTTTGTAATGCTGAAATATCAGCACAGTCGGCTATGTCATCAGCTAAACGAGCGAATTTATAAAAACTTAGAGTCGCATCTCTTGTTTTTTTTGGTAAAAACCAGGACGCAACTGGGAAATTTTCATAGTGATTTGAAGCGTTTAAAAAGTTTGGTTGCATTATTGAGTATCCAGGTTTTCTGGGATCTTTGGTTTTAGTGTTCCACTCCGTATTATAATCATATTGATTGTAAGCGAAGGTGGCGAAATTGGTAGACGCACCAGGTTTAGGTCCTGGCGCCGAAAGGTGTGGGGGTTCGAGTCCCCCCCTTCGCAGACTTGAGGGGTAACCTAAAGATTTTATCCTGAAGATATATCGTTAGTTAATATAACTAAATTTTAGGGTTGAGGTTGGCGTAGCACAGGAATTTGTGACTCAATAATTGCTGAAATACCACCACCGTAAGAATTGCGATTTATTCTCTGGTATGCTTGTAGCATTAGTATTTGCCAAGGTGCTTGGTAACAAGGGATGATTACTGTGGATAATAAAGAAAAAGAAGTTAAAAATAGCCTCAAAAGAACAATAAAAATTGAAATTGTCATTGCTGAAATCCAACCACTTATTGACAAGAGATTAGAGAAAACAAGGAAAACAATGAAGGCGCCTGGATTCCGCCCTGGAAAAGTCCCTATGGCTATGGTTAAACAGGTACATGGTGTTGAGGCTGAGTCTGATGTGATTAACGATGTTATTAACGACAAGTATGCTACTGAGATTAAATCAAGTGGAATTATCCCTGCTGGACCACCAGAAATCAGACCGATAATCGATAAGAATCAAGAAGAGAAGGGTCTAGATAAACTTTTTTTTGAAGCTGAACTTGAGGTTATGCCTGACGTATTGGTCCCAGACCTATCGGTCTTGGTTGTAAAAAACGTAGTTTCAAAAGTTAACGAAGAAGACGTGGATAGAACAATAGAAAAGCTTCAAAAACAAAAGATGAATTATGTAGAGGCCAAGAGGCCAGCAAAGAAAGATGACAGAGTTTCAATAGATTTTTTGGGCAGGCTAGATGGGAAGTCGTTTAAAGGAGGACAAGCTAAAGATGTGAAATACGTTTTAGATTCTGGACAAATGGTTGCTGAATTTGATGGTCTTATAGTTGGTATGAATGCTGGGGAAAACAAGACTGACAAAATAACATTTCCCAAAGATTACCCTGCGGGAGAATTAGCTGGGAAAGAGGTTGAATTTGATATTAGTTTAAATACGGTTGAGGAGGGAAAAATTCCTGAAATAGATGAAAAGTTTGTTAAGGAATTTGGTGTTAAAGATGGAACGATAGAAAACTTCAGAGAGGAGGTTACTAAAAATCTGAAAAGAGAAATTGAATCCAGAAGCAGGTCTAGAACCCACAATAATGCTCTTGAAGCTCTTTTGGAGGCCTCTGATTTTCCTATCCCTCACGTAATGGTGCAAAATGAAAGCGAAAGGTTAGCAGAAAGAACCAAAGCAACAATGAAAGAACAAGGAATGGTAGAGGGCAATACTGACCTTCCAGCCAATATTTTTCAAAACAGGGCTAAACGACGCGTAAAGTTAGGTCTACTTGTTAATAAGGTCGTGGAGGAATTTAAATTAAACCCAAATTCAGATCAAATTGGTGAAGTGGTTTTAGAAATGAGTGGTGTATATGAGGACCCAGAAGCCTTTAAAACATGGTTTTTGCAGGATCCTAAGCGGAGATCACAAGCGGAGGCAATGGCTTTGGAACGTAATGTTGCTAAATGGATAATGAAGGATGCTAAAGTGGAGGATGAAGTTATTGAAGCGGTAGATTTGCTTAGTGATGCAACTAAGGGAGGTGATAGGGGTGAATAACATGCTAAGAGATGAAGTACAGAATTTAGGTCTTGTGCCAATGGTTATAGAGCAGTCTGGAAGGGGAGAGAGAGCTTTCGATATTTACTCCAGGCTCCTTAAAGAAAGAGTAGTTTTTTTAGTTGGTGGTGTAAATGATCACGTTGCAAATTTAGTAATAGCTCAAATGTTATTTCTAGAGTCTGAAAATCCAGATAAAGATATTTC
>NYVY01000085.1 GCA_002684875.1 Pseudomonadota bacterium | reverse complement strand
TCAACACTATTTAACCGATCTATAGTGTACACGACCATTACTAACAGGGCCGCACTAAAAAATAAAAGAACAAAAAGCAACAGCGTCGCCATTAAAAATCTCCTTAGTACTAATCTTGTGTTTAAAAATAATCGACATTTTCTATCCGACCTTTAACCATTAGCGAACGCAAAATTTTTACAGTAGTTTTTTTAAATTAGCTAAAACTTAGTCCTCTTCTTCATCTGTCTCTTTGTATGGAGTTCCAGCCTCTTCTAATTCGTCTCTTAAAAATTGCAAAGCCACCAAAGGAGTTGCAAGGTCAAGATCATAAGTAAACTGGTTGGCAATCACTTGAACCCTTCGAATTGCGGTTTTTGCATCAATATCCAAATTTTGATATTTACCTCCAAGTTGAAAAATTGTGTCCGCACTATCACTTGGTAAATATGCAAACACTTCTCCATTAACACTTTTTATTTTTTGAAAATTTATTGACTTTGGGGGTTCAGGCTTTTCTTCTCCAGCTGCTATCGCAGCTAGACAGAGTTCTGCATATTTCTCAAACTTCACCGCTCCTTCAACAAACGTTTTATCAATCGCTGATCTAATTCTAAGACCCACTTTCAAGCGAAAAGCAACTTCTTGTTTTGAATCTCCCTTTAACCCCATAGCCTCGTCGAACTCTTTTTGAGCCCGATCTTTTTCTTGTTTAAGCCTCTTACTTCCGCCAAAAACCATAAAGCTCTCCAAACATCTTTTTTTTAGAATACAACCACTTAAACATTCCGTAAACCTATCGACAAAACGTCAGTTACCTTAATTTTAGCTTATTTGGAAGTATTCTGAAGAAAGATAAGAAAGATGGCTGAATTTTAAGCAACTGGCTCTTCAAATAGCACCGCACGGAGCTTTTTGACATTTTGACTTAGTATTTGACTAACCCTTGATTCACTAACTCCTAAAATCTCTCCTATTTCTTTCAAATTTAATTCTTCCTGATAATACAGGGACATTACCAGCTTATCTCTGCTAGGAAGATCTTCTATCGCCTCAACAACTGCCTGCATAAACTCTGAGTCTTCAGCAACCGTATCAGGTTGCTTAGCCTTCTCATCAGGTAAGTTCAAAACATGCTCTGATAAATCTTCTAAATGAATAGTCTCAAATCGAGCAGCTTGCCCTCTTTCTCTATGAAAACTTTCTATTTCTTTACCCATTGATGCAGCTAACTCGGCTTGAGAGGGGGCTCTTCCCAAAGAAGCTGAAAGGGCTCTCGCACTCTCATTGTGTTGCTTGTTTATTGCCACCGCGGAACGTGGTAGATATGATAGTTTTCTAACTTCATCAATTATCGAACCTTTTACTCTTCGATGAGCAAAGTGTTCGAATTCTATGCCCTTTGAAGAATCAAAAGACTTAGCCGCTTCGATTAATCCAATCATACCAACCTGAATTAACTCATTCAAATCCATGAAGGGACTTAAGCGTGCCTTTAAATGTAAAGCTACACGTTTGACTAAATCCATATGATCAGTAATGAGTGATTCTCTGTTTTGAATCTCCTCGCTGTAGGGGTTTGGTGTCAGATTATTCATGTTCATTTCCTCAATGCTTAAGACTTTCTATCAACAAAAAACTCTAATCCGCCGTCCGTATCATGGACAACATTTTCTGAGAGAATTTTCTCTACAACTACCTTTATATCCTTTACAGCAAGACTTGATGGCGCATAATCCATAAGCGCTTTCCTTTCTCTCATTGCTAAACGAAAAAATTCGTCCTCGGATATATTCCCTAAATTTCTCAGTGATTTACTGAGAAATTTAACGCAAACTTGATTTAATAAATTAAATAAACTATCTTGCAACCGCTCTCCGTCCTCAGCTACAAATCTATTCTGTAACAAAAAAATATCTTCTCGAGAGCTTCTTTGGTAGGACACTTTAATAAGGCCGTAGGCGTCAGCTATTGAGGACGGTTCATCTACTACAACGACCAATCTCCTATGGCAAGCTTCAAAAAGGGTCAAAACAGAGGGAGAAATGCCAGCAGCCAAATCAATAATCAAAAAATCCAGTTCGGATCTTAANTCANTGAACACATTAACTATGCCCGCAGTTTCAATTTCGCTCAAAGCTGCCATTTGNTCAACACCTGAAGCCCCAGGAATGAGTGAGAAACCTGGNGATATTTCCACAACAATNTCATTTATATTTTTCTCACCAGAGATTACATGGCTAATNTTATTCTCTGCTTTTATNCCAAGGGCAATTTGTGCATTTGCTAAACCCATATCTCCGTCAAATAAAAAAACTTTTTTTCCTCTTTGCGCCATTTCTCGAGCGATATTAACCGACAGAGAGGTTTTACCAACACCTCCCTTTCCGCTAGCTATTCCAATAACTTCAGGCTGCCTTAACATTCTTATACGCTTTCATGCTGTTCTATTCTCGTATTTAGGCTCTGTCCATTATCGCTTATATCTGGGGTATCGACCATAGCACCAGAGTTAATTCTTTCTAAGCATTTTTGGACGAGTTTTTCCTTCTCAAAGTTTAAAATATTATTTGTCAAAGGTCCCATAGCTGTAAGGTCAGAAACGGCAATTTTTTTATTTAGTAAACCTTGGAGAACACCCCATGGAGCAATTTTTTCATCAAATTTTGACATAAACAAACTTGTCCAACTTATTTGAAAATCGTTGACCCATGTTTTAAAAAGAGCAGTAGATGTATTCGCAGAGAGGACAACATGAAAATTCACGGATGCTGAAATATTTTTTATAGCTTCCAAATCCTTTTTTGAAGCTGTTCCAGAGGTATCTATTAGGATAAGTTTTTTCTCTGATAACTCTTCTAGGAGGGTTTCTAAAATATCTCGGCCTTTTATTTTATAAACGTCTATTCCTACGCTAGCAGCAGACATTTGAGTTTGAGCCCATGCGCCAAGTCTATTGTCGTTATAACTCACTACAGCAATTTCTTCTGCAGAAAGAATTTCTTTCGAAATAAACCGCGCTATTTTCATTACAAGGCTTGTTTTTCCTGAACCTGATGGTCCACTAAAAAGATGAACTCCTCGAAGATCTGGTGTTTTGTTAAGCCTTATATCCTCCAAATTTTTAATTAATTGTTGTTTTATATACTCAGAGGCTGCGGCAAAAGTATCAAAATTTTCGATTCCCTCCAATAACAGAGTTTCTAGAGCTACTGGAAGCGCCTCTGACTTTATTAAAGCAGTTAATTTTTCCACTTCCTCCGTTAAATTCTTTCGCTCATTAAAGACGGTTTTTTGCGCAAGTTGAAACTCTTTTTTCATCTCAGCCATTTCTTGGAGAACCATATCAACAACCTCTCTTGCTCTTAAAGACTCGTCCTGAAACTCACCTACCTCTGATTTTAACTTGGTATCATCAATCTGTGCATCGGTGGACTCCAAATCTCTCATTTCCCACCCTTTTGTAATTTCCCTAGGACAATCAGTTAAAGCCGAGTTTTCATGAACCTTGGATGATATACTCGTCAACTTTGGTTCTTGTAGCACTCTTGAAGAACACTTTTTATCTTTTGCAGAAGTCTCGTCGCTGGGCGTAAATTTTTTTATGTTTGCCCATTTTGAAACCTCCTGGCTGGTTGAATTATCTTTTTTAGTTTGTATCTGCCTTTTTACAACCATTGAATCCTCTAAAAGTTCGTCAAAAGAATCTCTTGCTAACTGATCAGATAACGATGAATTAGTGTCATTACGGCTACCAGATTGAACAATGGTATTTTCTTCCATCTGGTCAGGATCTACTGTAAAATCCGTCGCTACGATCACCTCTACACCGCCCTTTACCCGGTCACTTGAGACAACAAGGGTGTTAGGCCCATAAATTCGAATAGCCTTCTCGGTGGCTGTTCTTAAGTCAATCGCCAATATTCTCTTCAATTCCATATCCATTCCCTTTACTTTTAAATTTTGTCATTTTTCAAATTCAGCTCAATGGTCTTTATAACTTTCACAGCTTGATCCTCAGGAATTTCAACATATGAAAGTACCGTTAAATCAGGGGTACGATGTTTAACAGTCCTGGATAACCAAGGTCTGACGCTTGGTGAAACTACTAATACAGCTGGTTTACCTAGCTCTTCTATTTCCTGAGTATTTTCCTTCAATGCCTTAAACAAGGCTTCTGATAACCCTGGCTCCAGCATTACCTCTTGGCTACCTTGACTCTGCTGAATGACGTTATGAATAATTTGCTCTAATTCAGGCTCAAGCGTCATGACTTCAAGTGTTGAATCAGCATCAACTATATTCTGGATAATCATTCTACCCAATTTGGGCCGAACCATTGAAGTCAAAACCTCGGGGTCTTGAGTTTTTCCGCATTCATCCGACAAAGTTTCGATAATTGTCCTCATATCTTTTATAACGACAGACTCGTTTAAAAGATTTTGGAGAACCTTAGTTACGGTCCCAAGTGGTAATTTTCCAGGAACTAAATCTTCCACTAACTTTGGCGTCTTCTTTGAAAGCTTATCCAGTAGTTGCTGAGTTTCATCTCTGCCCAGTAGTTCAGAAGCATTTTCTCTAAGAATTTTATTAAGATGAGTCGCTATCGTTGTACTAGAATCTACCACGGTATATCCTAGGGTTCGTGCGTAATCACTTTGGGAAGCCTCAATCCAAACGGCATCTAAACCAAATGCTGGATCTTTAGTTTTTTCTCCTTCAAGCTCCCCATAAACCGTCCCTGGGCTTATCGCAAGCTCCTTTCCAACACGTACTTCTCCCTTCGCTCTAGTAACCCCATTAAGCACGATGTGATACTGGTCTGGCTCCAAGTTCAATGCATCTCTAATTCTTACTGGCTGAACTAAAAAACCCAGTTCCGCGGAAAGTTTTTTCCTAATTCCTTTGACTCGAGCCATTAGTTGACCTCCACTTTCTGGATTGACCAATGGGATTAATCCATAACCGATTTCTAAACCAATTAGATCAACTTGGTCAACATCATCCCAATCTAACTCTTTAGGTTCATCACTACTGTCTGCTTTTTCTTTTTTTTCCTCCTTTGTGTCTTGGACAGTTTTTTGGAGAATAAAAAACCCTAACCCAGCAGATAACACCCCCATAGTGAGAAAAATATTAGTTGGCATACCAGGGATAGCGCCAAGCGAAATTAGTATGCTGGCAGCTATAAAAAGAGCAGAGGGGTTTGATAACTGACTCTTTGTCTGCTCCGTCATAGATTCTGAGGTTGTAACTTTTGTTACAATTATCGCAGTCGCTAACGAGAGAAACAAAGCGGGAATTTGAGCAACTAATCCATCACCTATTGTCAATAAAGAATAAACTCGTCCTGCGTCTGAAAACGACAGGTCATGCTGGGTCAACCCTACTATCAAACCTCCTATCAAGTTTATTAACAGAATTAGTAGCCCAGCTATCGCATCTCCTCTAACAAACTTTGATGCTCCATCCATAGAACCAAAAAAGTCTGATTCTTGGGATAGTTCCTCTCTTCTCTTTCTTGCCTCGTCATTATCAATATTGCCAGCATTCAAATCTGCATCAATTGCCATTTGTTTGCCAGGCATAGCATCCAAGGTGAATCTTGCGGTGACTTCTGAAACCCTTCCAGCGCCCTTTGTAATTACTAGGAAGTTAATTAGGATCAAAATACCAAAAACTATTGCTCCGACTACGTAGTTGCCTCCCACGACAAACTCTCCAAACGACTCAATTACTTGTCCAGCTGCTCCAGAACCAGTATGTCCGTTTACCAATACAACCCTAGTTGAAGCAACATTGAGAGACAAGCGTAACATTGTTGCTAACAAGAGCACTGCTGGAAATGAAGAGAAATCTAGCGGCTTTTTTGTCCCAATCGCTATCATAATTACAAGGAGCCCGATTAGAATGTTAAAAGTAAATAAGATATCTAAAAGAATAGGTGGTAACGGAATCACCAACATTGCCAAAATGAGGAGGACCAAGCTAGGTATACCCAAACTGCTCGGCTCGAATTTTGAAAAATATTCTTTTACATTATCAAGGTAATTATTGACAGTTGTTGAGGCCATATAAAAATCATGTAAATCAATAGTTTAGGAAAAATAAAAAAAACTTTAATATTCGACTTCTTGGTATAAGCAATTTACAGGCCACTCTTAAACGTAAATAAGTTTTTCCTAATAAATTTTTGGCTTGATGATTGCATTAAAAATACCAACTCTGTTTTTTTTAGGAATCTTATTATGACCGATGAATCAAAAATCTCTTACGTATTTGAAAATAACGAAAGTAAGACAATTTTAAGCGATGATATAATCAAAAAACGAATTTTAAGAAAAAATGACAAAAAAGACGATTTTGAAAAGACATTAAATCAAATAAAATTACTACTCTTGGAAGGGAAATTTTTTGCCAATAACGGCAATACAGAATTTAATGGAACTCAAGGGCAAAAGGTAATTACCATTGAAGATGGTGAGCTTATTGAAAATGGAGACTCTAGCAATGAAGAAAAAAAATTAAAAGACAACTCCAATGACAGCCTTTCTCTTGCGGAAGAGTTGAGTCAATCTTCTGCTGTCACTATGACCTCCA
>NYVY01000084.1 GCA_002684875.1 Pseudomonadota bacterium | reverse complement strand
TCTTGAAGTTAACATCTGTTTCGGAAATTATCACTTACACAATATGATGAATGCNATTGTTTTCAANAAGTTATCAAAAGTATTTAAAAAAAATCANTGCTCTTTTCAAGCTCTCTCAGATGTTTCTTTTACGGTAAGGCAGGGNGAGTTTTTTGGCNTNTTGGGACCAAACGGTGCTGGGAAGACAACTTTGATAAANATTTTAGGTGGGCTTTGTTTNCCAACTATGGGTTCAGTAAAAGTTTTTAATAAAGANTTGAAAACAAATCCTGNGTTTGTGAAGTTGAATTTAGGGATTGTTCCTCAAGAGCTTGTTTTNGACCCTTTTTTTTCAGTAATCGAGACTTTAAAAATACAGTCGGGGTTTTTTGGAATAACAAATAATAGTGAATGGATCGAGGAATGTCTTCGTGAACTGGGTTTGTTGGATAAAATGACTGCCAATATGAGGACATTATCTGGGGGAATGAAGAGACGNGTATTGATTGCTCANGCGTTGGTACATAAACCCTCTGTAATTGTGCTAGATGAACCAACTGCTGGCGTTGATATTGATTTGAGAGAGAGNTTGTGGAATTTTGTAAAGAAGCTAAACAAAATTGGACATACAATAATTTTAACGACACANTACCTTGAGGAGGCAGAGGCACTATGCGATAGGGTTGCTTTTATGAAACAGGGAAAACTTTTTTCTTTGGAAAAAATGGACCGCCTAAAAGCTCTTGATGGAGGGTTAAAAGAACACTTTCGTAAGATAAATCTGGAAATTTAATGAACAGTATTCAGGAACAGATTAAAGAAATGATTTGTTCAACCATAGATGTAGANTTCATAGAGGTTGATGGAGACGGAAGNCATTTTCAAGCAATTGTGGTNAGTGATATTTTTGAACAAAAAAGTCGGATTGAAAGGCACAAAATAATATACAGCNCGCTTGGGAACAGCTTTGAACGAGACTTGCANGCATTATCTATTAAGGCCTATACAAGGGAAGAGTGGAAAAATTTAAAATAGTTGGTCCGACCACTCTTTCAGGTGAAATAAAATTAGACGGTGCAAAAAANGCAGCNCTTCCTATATTTTGCGCATCTCTGTTATCTAGTGAAGATTTAACCATTACGAATGTTCCCAAGCTTGGTGATGTAAGGACACTATTAGAACTTCTCAGGAGCTTAGGGGTAGAAATATCAGAAAATCTCGAGGAAAATAATTGTACTTTTAACGCTAAAAAACTTGATTCTGTTGAAGTTCCCTACGATAGAGTGAAGACTATGCGGGCNTCAATTCTAACACTGGGTCCTTTATTAGCTAGAGTTGGTGAAGCAAGGGTGAGTCTGCCAGGCGGTTGCGCTATAGGGCAAAGACCCGTTGACCAGCACATAAGGGGGCTAAAGAAGATGGGNGCTGAAATTTCTTTGAAAGATGGTTATGTGGTTGCAAAGGCCAGACGACTAAAGGGCGCAATAATTACTAATGAGTTAATAACAGTAACNGGAACAGCAAATTTAATGATGGCCGCATGTTTGGCAGATGGAACAACNATCATCGAAAACGCAGCCAAGGAACCTGAAATTGTAGATTTGGCAGGTTGCTTAAAATCAATGGGTGCTGAGATCGACGGGGCTGGAACTGAAATAATACGGATTGAAGGCGTCAATAGACTTCATGCTGGNAGTCACGAAGTAATANCAGATAGGATTGAAGCGGGTACGTTTATGTGTGCTNTNGCTGCTTGTGGGGGGGGATTGTATATAAAAAACTTTGACAAGAATATTATGGGGAATACATTTGAAATTCTAAAAAATTCTGGNGGNTCTTTTGCGATAGATGGAAAAGGAATATTCATAAAGTTTGATAAAAGACCGATAGGNGTAAGTGTTCGTACNGATCCATTTCCAGGATTTGCAACTGATATGCAAGCTCAATTACTCGCNGTAAATACAGTTGGAGNGGGNTTGTCGGTAATAGAGGAAAGTATATTTGAAAATCGATTTATGCATGTNCCAGAGATTAAAAGGATGGGAGGAAATATTAGAGTTAATGGTCGTACGGCCATTATTCAGGGNGTGAAAAGTCTATCTGGCACAAAATTAATGGCTACTGATTTACGTGCATCAGCAGGGTTAGTGATNGCAGCTTTNGTTGCGGAGGGAGAGAGTGTGATAGACAGAATTTATCATTTAGATAGGGGATANGTTGGAATGGATAAAAAGCTAACAGAACTTGGCGGTATGGTCGAAAGGATAAACGAATGATTACTTTTGCCGTACCNAAAGGAAGGATTTTTAAAGAGATTTCAGATTTATTGTTAAAGTGTAACTTCCCNAAGTTTGATTATAAGAGTGCTTCGAGAAATCTAGTGGTGCAAACTGAAAACCCAGACATCCGAATACTTGTCGTAAGAAGNCAAGATGTTCCTNCCTATGTTTCATATGGNGCAGCNGACTTGGGTGTTGTTGGCTCAGATGTTTTAGATGAGTNTGANAGTGANTCTGTTTACCAACCGTTAGATNTANNGATTGGNNCNTGTCGTTTATCTGTCGCAGTTCAAAANACGAAGNATTATAAGTCTCGTATGGATTCTGAAATGCCGATTACGATTGCGACAAAATATCCTAGACAGGCCTCAGAGTATTTTTGTAAAAAAGGAAAAAATGTTAACTTAGTTAAACTTTATGGGTCGATAGAATTAGCTCCATTAGTTGATTTATCCCATGGTATAGTTGATCTCGTCTCCACAGGTGAGACGCTTAAGGCCAATGGGTTAGTTGAGGTTGAGGTTGTGAAAAATGTGTCTTCTAGGTTGATTGTCAATAAAGCATCTTTAAAATTGAAAGATAATTTACTAACAGAAATTCTTGAAGGATTAAGGTCTGTGGTCGATGATTAGGGAACTATGGAAATAATGAAAAAGATTAATATCAATGATTATGATTTCGAAGAGCAACTTAGAAAAGCCATCGAGTTCACACATCTTGCTGAAAGCAATGTTACAGGAGTGGTAAAAAAAATTATTGCGGATGTTAAAGAAGACGGAGATTCTGCGGTTGATAAATATTCAAAAAAGTTTGACGGTGAAAAATTTAACGGATTAGAAAAAACTATTCTTAGTGAAGATCTAAAAAAGAAAGCTTTGGATAAAATCACTGAGGCTCAGAAGTCGGCAATGTTAGAGGCTCACAAAAGAATTTGTTTCTACCACACTCATCAAAAGTTAAATCCTTACTCCTATTCTGATGAAACAGGATCTAATTTTTCTATGCGTGTACTTCCGATGGAAAAAGTAGGGATTTATGTTCCAGGCGGAAAGGCTTCATACCCTTCCTCTGTAATAATGAATGCAGTTCCAGCTGTCGTAGCTGGAGTGAAAGAAGTTATAATGTGCGTCCCTACCGCAAGTGGAGTCATACCAGATTTAGTCTTCGCTGCCGCCGCTATATCTGGGGTGAATACAATTTTCAATGTGGGAGGAGCTCAGGCAATAGCCGCTTTAGCATTTGGGACCGAAAGCATCCCGCAAGTTGACAAAATTGTAGGGCCTGGGAATGCTTACGTTGCCGAAGCAAAGCGACAAGTTTTTGGGTCGGTTGGTATCGATATGATTGCTGGTCCATCTGAAATTCTAATTATCGCTGACGAAACATCCAATGCTGATTGGGTTGCCATGGACTTGTTTTCACAAGCTGAGCATGATGAATTTGCTAGAGCCATATTAGTTAGTACAAGTGATGCATTTATATCGGCAGTTCATCTCTCAATTGAGAGGTTGCTTCCACAAATGCCTAGAAAAGAGATAATAGAAAAGTCTTTAAATAAATTTGGCTTGATAATAAAGGTAGACACTTTAAACCAGGCTTGTAATCTCTCAAATAAGATTGCTCCAGAACACCTTGAATTGTCGGTAGATAACCCTGCAGACTTAGTTGAAAAAATTATAAATGCAGGGTCAATATTTTTGGGTAAGTTTTCATCCGAATCCCTTGGAGATTATTGTGCTGGACCGAATCATGTTTTACCTACATCAGGTTCTGCAAGATTTTCATCTGGGTTAAGCGTTTATGATTTTTTAAAGAGAACAAGCGTTATTTCCATTTCGGAAGTCGGAGCTAAGTCACTAGGAAAAATTGCTTCTGTTATGGCGAGAGGAGAGACATTAATCGCACATGCCAAGTCTGCAGAATTTCGGACAAGAGGTTCCAATTAGGTAGCTATGCTATTTTCTTCTTTAGGCAATCTAGTACTGAAGTGCACTCATCGAGTGTTCCGATCGTCACTCTAATCCAGTTAGAAATATCTTGATGTTCAAAATGACGGACTAATATTTTATCTCGCATAAGGGTGTTTTTCAGTTCTAAGCCACTGTAATCGTTGTGAGTGATAAGAATGAAGTTTGCGGATGATGGTAAGACTCTAAAGCCCAAATTTTGTAACTCACCAGATAGAAAATTTTTATTTGTTTTTATTTGTTTTATTTTGTCTTTGTACCATTCATCATTTTCTAGTGCTGAGGTAGCTGCTATTGAGGCAATCTTATCGACAGGATAAGAGTTAAAACTATTTTTTACAGATGTGAGAGCTTCAATAAGTTTCTCATTTCCAAAGGAAAATCCTATACGAAGTCCAGCTAGGCCTCGAGACTTAGAAAAAGTTTGTGTTATCAGCAAATTGTCATATTTGTTTACTAGACCGACGCATGATTGATCTGAAAAATCAGCGTATGCTTCGTCAATTATGAAAAGTTTTTGGTAGTTTTTTTGTAAAGTCTCTTCTATGGTTTTTCTTTTTAAAATAATACCTGTAAGTGCATTTGGGTTAGGAAAAATCACGGAATTTGCTTCACTTGGTATTTTATTTAGGTCAAGCTCAAAGTTTTCGTTTAACGGAAATCTTTCGTATGGAATATTAAATAAGTTTGCTATTGATGGGTAAAAGCTATATGTCAATTTTGGAAAACTTAAAAGTCCCCTATTCGCAAAAAAAGCAAGAAAGCAAAGGGAGAGGACTTCGTCCGAACCATTACCAACAAATATATTTTCTTTTTTGCATGAATATCTCTTAGCTAGAGCATTTCTCAAAGAATCTGACTCTGGTTCAGGGTATAATCTCAATGATTGACCCGAAAGATTCAGGAATTCTTTTATTGTTTTTAAAACATTCGGCGAGGGTCCAAATGGGTTCTCATTAGTGTTTAATTTAATAAAAATGTTTTCTTGTGTTTGTTCACCCGGCACATAGGGTTGCAGGGTAGTAAGATTTGGATTTAAAAATTTTTTGGTAGTGGAGTTGTAGGTCATTACCTTATTTTACTATAAGAGGGTTTATGCGTAGCGCTAATGTTGAAAGAAACACTGGAGAAACATCTATAAAAGTAATACTTGATTTGGAGGATAGTACGCAGAGTGAATACAAAACTGGGTTGCCATTTTTGGATCATATGCTGGACCAGATCAGTAGACATGGGAAAATCGGCTTAAAAGTCTTTGCAAATGGAGATTTGTCAGTAGACCCGCATCACACCGTTGAGGATGTAGGTATAACAATAGGTCAAGCCCTAAATAAGGCACTTGGAAAGAAAGCTGGAATTAACCGGTTTGGAAGTGCATATGTTCCTTTAGATGAATCCCTTTCCAGAGTGGTTTTAGATATTTCTGGTCGACCAGGTCTTCATTTTCAGTGTGATTGGACTCGGCCGAAAGCTGGAGACTTCGACTTAGATTTGATTAGAGAATTCTTCCAAGGCTTTGTTAATCACGCTGGAGTAACTCTGCATATTGAAAACATTTATGGGGTTAATGCACACCATCAGTGCGAAAGTATCTTTAAATGTTTTGCGATCGTGTTGCGTCATTCAGTGAATATTAATCAAATCAACCCTAGTCTAGCTGTCCCTTCAACAAAAGGTTCATTATAAAAATTTCCGACTGACATGATTGCTGTTATTAATATCGGGGTAGGTAATATTAGAAGCATCGTTTTGGCTATCAAGAGAGCTTGTCCAGACGTCAGTGTTGAGCTTGCTGTTAGTAGTAAAGTGCTAAAAAAAGCAAGTAAAATCATTTTTCCTGGTCAAGGGTCGATGGTGGGTTGTTTAGACAGGTTAGTCGAGTTGAATTTAATAGATGAATTAAAAACTTGCCTAAATGAAAAACCATTTTTGGGGATTTGTTTAGGGCAACAGCTATTGCTAGATTATTCAGAAGAGGGACCAAGTGATGGGTTAGGTGTCATTAAAGGTAGTGTGCGAAAGTTTAGTAAAAAAAATCAATTAAAAATTCCTCACATGGGATGGAACAGTATTGACGTTAATACGGAGCATCCAGTTCTTAACAAGATACTCAATAATAGCAATGCAAATTATTTTTATTTCGTTCACAGTTATTACACACAACCATCCGAAAGCTCTGTGGTAATTGCAAAAACTACTTACGGAAATTCATTTCCTAGTATTATCGCTAAAGATAATATTATTGCTACTCAATTTCACCCAGAAAAAAGTTCTCAGTTAGGATTAAAATTTTTAAAAAACTTTATCCATTGGAATCCGTAATAGTTTTAGTTTTGAAAATCATTCATTAAGGAGAACCATTTGTCATTTAACCTCATCGCAGCAATAGATATAAAAAATGGAGAATGTGTTCGTTTAAGGCAGGGAGAAGCAGAACAAGTTACTGTTTACTCAGATAACGTGCTTCAAACCGCTCAAAAATGGATTGACAATGGAACAGATCGGTTACATCTAGTCGATTTAGATGGTGCTTTCCAAGGAGCTCAGAAAAATTCAAAAAATATAAAAAATGTATTAGAACATTGTGGAAAGAAGGTTCCGATTCAGGTGGGCGGAGGGGTTAGATCGATGAAAACGGTAGATGAGCTTGTAAGTCAAGGAGCCAGTTTTGTTGTGATTGGCACAGCTGCAATAGAAAACCCTGAGTTTGTTAAAGAAGCATGTAGGTCTTTTGAGGGAAGAATTATTGTCTCAATGGACGCAAGAAATGGAAAAGTTGCTACTAGAGGTTGGAAAAATAATTCAAATCAAACCATGACGGAAGCTGTCAAGCGGATAGAAGATTATGGAGTTTCGAGCATACTCTATACGGATATTTCTAGAGATGGTATGCAGGTTGGTATAAATTTGGAGTCTACTTTGGCGTTAGCATCGATTACCAAAATTCCAGTTATAGCGTCAGGCGGGCTATCTTCTGAAAATGAGATTTTTGAATTATCAGAAAACTTTAGCAAAGGAATTCAAGGGGTTATTTTGGGGAAAGCCCTGTATGAGGGTAAAATAAGATTATCACATGTTTCAAAGAAGCTCCAAAGGTTAAGAGGTCCGAATGTTAACTAAAAGAATCATACCTTGTTTGGATATCGATGCTGGTAGAGTGGTTAAAGGTGTAAACTTTGTTAATTTAAAAGATGCTGGCGACCCTGTTGAGGTTGCCAAAAGATACAGTGATCAGGGTGCTGATGAGATAGCGTTTCTAGATATAACCGCTACAAAAGAAAAGAGGAAAACATTAGTAGAGGTAGTCTCAAAGGTAGCTGAACAAGTGTTTGTGCCTCTAACAGTTGGAGGGGGAATTAAGTCAGTAAATGATGTCGCAAATTTATTGTTAGCAGGAGCAGATAAGGTGAGCATCAATTCTGCTGCCGTTGTCGATCCTGAACTCATAGCTAATTGTTCAAAAACTTTTGGTGCCCAATGTATTGTTGTTGCTATTGATGCTAGAAAGAATTTGAATGACGGTACTTGGCAAATATTTACTCACGGTGGAACTCAACCAACTGGCTTGGATGCGGTCGATTGGGCTCGTAAAGTAGAGAAGCTGGGTGCTGGAGAACTGCTTATTACAAGTATGGACAAAGATGGGACAAAAACTGGTTTTGATACGGGATTGACTAGAGCAATTTCCAGTAGTGTAGGAATTCCGGTGATTGCCTCTGGGGGAGTTGGGGAGTTGAACCATTTTTTAGATGGATTGGTATTAGGTAAAGCTGATGCCGTTTTGGCAGCGTCAGTTTTTCATTTTGGGACTTTTTCGATTCAAGAAACTAAGAAATTTCTCCAAGATGGAGGTGTTAATGTCAGACTTAATTGACTTTGTAAAGTTTAACGAGGAGGGTCTTGTAGCTTCTGTTGCTCAGGATTATCGAACAAGAAAAGTTTTGATGTTAGCTTGGATGTCTCGAGAGTCTATTTTAAAAACGCTTGAGATCGGTTCGGTTTTCTATTACTCAAGGTCCAGAAAAAGTCTTTGGCATAAAGGTGAGACCTCTGGGCAGTATCAGATTGTAAAGGATATATTTCTTGATTGTGATGGCGACTCTATACTATTGATAGTTGATCAGAAGAAGGGTATCGCTTGTCATACTGGAAAGCCAAGTTGTTTTTTCCGAAGACGAGAAGGAGTTGTGTGGAATGAAAGCTAAAACATTATGAAGATGAGGAAAATGTGAAAAGAGATTTAAACTTATCGAGAACAATTGATATTATTAAAAGTCGAAAGAAAAGTGATCCATCTGAGTCATATGTAGCGGCATTATTAAAAGCTAGTGACAGTGTTGTATTAAAAAAGATTATAGAAGAGAGCACAGAGTTAGTCATAGCTGCCTCGTTAGAAAAGAGGGATAGCGTCTTACACGAGTCCGCTGATTTGTTGTTTCATTATCTTGTTCTTTTAGAGAAACTTGATATAAGCTTAGATGAAGTAGTTAATGTGTTAATCGCGCGAGAAGGAGTGTCGGGGTTCGTGGAAAAAGAATCACGAAAGCAGGAATAATTGATTTAGTATAACTTTTGCAGGTTGAGTCTTGCTATAAATACAAATTGTAGAATTTTTTTGCTTATAAAGAATTTACGAAAGGTGTTATTAAATTATGGGATTGAGCGTTTGGCAGTGGCTAATAGTATTAATAGTTATCATTTTGGTTTTTGGGACGAAGAAGTTGAAAAACTTAGGAAGCGACCTTGGTGGGGCTGTTAAAGGTTTTAAAGAGGGGCTGAAGGAGGGAAAACCTGGAGACCAAGATTTATCTTCCTTAGAAAGTCACACAAGTAATGAGACAAATGAAAAGACTGAGACGATTAATGTTAGCGCACGGGAAAAAAGAAAAAATTAATTTTTAGGATAATGTGTGTTAGACATTGGTTTTTTCGAATTGGGTATCATTGGGCTTGCATGTTTATTAGTTGTCGGTCCCAAAAGGTTGCCTGTATTATTTAAAACCTTCGGGGTCTTGCTTTCAAAAGGTCAGTCGTATGTTTCTCAAGTTAAGTCAGATGTAGAAAAAGAAATCGACCTTTCCGAATTTAAAGACGCTGAAAACGAAATTAACAATATAAAAGAGAACTGCAACGAAGAATTTATTTCCTTGAATAAGGAGCTTCAGGCCCTGAGTGCCTCCGTAAATAATACCGAGGACAGCATTAGCCAGGAAAAAAATATTAAATTCTTTATAAACTCTCCTAAACTTTCATGGAAAGAGGAGAACTTTCAATTGAAATTAAGGGAAAAAGTCAAACTGAGATCAAAGGCCCAAAGACGGAAAAGGTGACATTTAATGGATGAAGATTCTAGTGAAAAACAGGGGTTTTTGCCACATCTTGTAGAATTACGAGAAAGAGTAATTAAATCTTTAGCCGCTGTTTTAGTATGTTTTATAGCTCTTATTCCTTGGGCGCCAGAAATATATAATTTGTTTGCGGAGCCTTTAATTTCTGCTCTGCCAGAGGGGACAAGTATGATTGCTACAGATGTTATAGCACCTTTTTTTGTCCCCATTAAAGTAACTTTTTTTATGTCTTTTATTATTACGCTTCCATATGTTCTCTGGCAGGTTTGGGCGTTTGTCGAGCCCGCCTTGTACGCTAATGAAAAAAAACTAGCACTACCCATTGTTTTAAGTAGTTTTTTATTGTTTTTGAGCGGAATGTGTTTTGCTTATTTTATTGTGTTCCCAACGGTTTTTAATTTTATCGTGGGAATATCTCCTTCTGATGTCCAAATTGCAACAGATGTTGATAAATATTTTTCATTTAGCATGTCTTTATTTCTTGTTTTTGGCCTTTCTTTCGAAACCCCAGTGGTTCAAATGTTACTTGTCCGACTTGATATTTTTTCGATAAAACAAATGGTTGCTTTTCGTCCGTATTTTGTTGTCATCTCTTTTATTATTGCAGCAATTGTTACTCCTCCAGATGTAGTTTCACAATTTATGTTAGCTCTTCCACTGTGTATCCTTTTTCAATTTGGAATTCTGCTATCTAAATACACATTGAGCAAATCAAAAGCCGATCAATCATCAACGCAGTAAAGGTCTTTTTTTTATAAAAACCTTAACTGTAAATTGACGTTTCCCTCTACGAATAAAAATGTCAGTGGAGGTTCCTGGTTTTAGCTGCGCAATGATTTTTAAAAGTTGTTTTGAATTTTTGATCTTCTGGTCATCGATGGCAAGAATAAAATCTCCAGGTCGCATACCAGCTTTATCAGCGGGGGCATCTTTAACAACTTTTCGAATAAAAGCACGGCTTATATTTTTCGAGGAATTTAAATCAACAGCGGTTGGAAAGTCAGCCAATTGTATACCTACAAAACCTCTTAAAACTTCTCCGTCTTCGACAATCTTTTCGGTTACAAATCTAACCGTTTCAATTGGTATGGCAAATCCTATTCCGACACTGCTGCCAGTTTTTGAATAAATGGCTGTATTAATTCCAACAAGCTTCCCAGTGTTGTTCACAAGGGCTCCTCCACTATTTCCTGGGTTTATAGCTGCGTCTGTTTGAATGAAATTTTCAAAGGTATTGAGATTTAGGGTATCCCTACCAAGGGCACTAACAATTCCTTGAGTCATTGTTTGTCCGACTCCAAAAGGGTTTCCTATTGCCAGGACGAAATCACCAACACTCAGTGAGTCAGGATTTGCAAATTTGATACTTGATAAAGAGCCCAGTTGTATTTTGACTACAGCTAAGTCTGTTTCTGGATCTACACCAACAATTGTTCCTCTAGACATTCTGCCATCTGAAAGTACTACTTCGATGCTGGTAACATCTTTAATTACGTGATAGTTGGTAATTATAAGCCCCTTCTTTTCAACAATTACACCAGATCCTAGAGCAGAATTTCTTTTTTTGATAAATGGATTTAGGTCATTGAAAAAAAATTTTTGGAATAGGGGGTCTGAAAAAAAAGGATTATCTGGAAAAACAGTGCTTTGCTGTCTAGCCAGTATGTGAACTACAGATGGCATTGCTCTTTTTGCTGCTTTTCTAAACCCTTTTGAGTCGTATATTGGTGGTTTTATTTCAATATTAGGAAGATGTGTTGACTCAACGACTGCATCTTCTTCTCTCTCAAATGCCTTGTCAGCAAGGGAAGTAAAAAAACTACTAATCCAGAAGGGTTTTAGGGTTGAGATTACGAATATTAAGGCGAGAAATACGGTCACTGCTTGAGAAAAAATAAGCCAAAGCCGCTTCATTCTAAGTTTTCTTTAAGAGGATTAAAGATGTATGGTAAATTATATTGGTTGTTAGTACTAGTGAGGTTAGTAACATTAAGTGATAAAGGGAATTATGAAACTATTTGCTGCTTTTTTAGCCCTAAGTTTTGAGAAATTTTTTCCCTTCTTTTTTTTGGGATATTAAACATGGCAAAGAGTGAGGTAGATATCGTTAACGAAGGTGAATCTTTTAGTCAGAGAGGACCGTCTGAGGTTGATAGGCGAAGGTGGCTCATCGCTTGTGGGGCGACGGGAGGCGTTGCAGCAGCTGGTGTAGGGATTCCTTTCGCGGTCTCCATGGCACCATCGGAGAAAGCTCGGTCTGCTGGAGCTCCAGTGGAAGTTGATATTGCTGCAATTCCCCCTGGAGGGTTAAAAACTGTTGAATGGAGAGGCAAACCAGTTTGGATAGTCCGAAGGACTCCTGAAATGTTACAAAGCTTAGATGGGCTTGATAGTAAGCTTGCAGATCCACAGTCTAATAGAAAGGAAATACCAACACCCGATTATGCAAAAAATAGTCACCGGTCAATTAAGCCCGAGATTTGGGTTGGAGTTGGTATATGTTCTCACCTTGGGTGCTCCCCAATTTCAAAATTCCCTCAGGGCAAGAATTCTGACATGGGGAACGACTGGCCTGGAGGGTTTTTGTGTCCCTGTCATGGGTCTACTTTCGACATTGCTGGTCGGGTTTACGCAAATAAGCCTGCACCAGATAACCTTGAGGTACCGAGACATATGTACGTTTCTGAGACTAAAGTAGTAATAGGGAAGGATCAAAAGGGCGAAGCTTAGCCTGAGTAAAAAAACCATTTAGATTTTATATTGAGAGGGTAAT
>NYVY01000083.1 GCA_002684875.1 Pseudomonadota bacterium | reverse complement strand
CGTGGTTCCAATCACGAGATCTGGTTTATATTCAGTCATAGCATGGATATCATTTTCCATTGATGACCTAAATGTAACCTTTACTCCCTTATCTTTTAACCAACTTTCATCAATTTTATTTTGAGGTGTTCTTGGGCAGGCGGTCCCAACATACTTAACTGTTAGACCACTTTCTACCAGAAGTCTAGCAACGAGTAATTCAGATCCCTCGTACCCACTCATCGTTACCGTACCACCTATCTTTCTCTCTTTAAGAGAAGTTTTAATTGCTGGTAAAACTGACTGTTTCGCCATCCCAATTTTCTTTTCAGAAATATTTAAAATATTTCCTAAACGTTCTAACCAGGAGGCAGTACCTTCAAAACCTACAGGAGCAGAACTCAGTATAGGCTTGTTAACAGATTCAAACTCTCTAAAGGTTGCGGTATAGAATGGATGTAACCCAGCAATCACCGATCCCTCGAATGCCGTATATAATTCTCTCCATTGCCTGGTCGGAACAACTGCACCCACTTCTAGACCAAGCTTCTCAACCATAGAAGAAATTGAGACTGGATCCAAAGGGAAGATCTCGCCTACTAAGGTTATGAGAGGTGAACCTCCTCTTTCATGAGAGGATTTTTTTACTGGTCCATTTTGAATTTCATCCTTTGAGGCCCGTAACATAGCAGCAGCAAGAATATCTTTTGCTTCCGCATGGGTTGGGACACCAAAACCAGGAACATCTATGCCGATCACCCTAACACCGTTTAAGTTTTTTGGAAGCAACTGTAGAGGAACCCCACTCGCTGTCGGTACACAAAGGTTTATTACAACAATTGCATCATATTTCTCTGGGTCAGCAATCTGTTCCACCGATTCTTTTATGTCTTCAAATAGTTTGCCAGTAACCAACGTTTCCGAATTGAATGGGACATAACCGACGCTTCTTCTTGCGCCATAAAAATGAGATGTAAATGTTAGACCGTAAACACAGCAAGCAGAACCCGATAAGATAGTCGCTACTCTGTTCATACGTAATCCAACTCTCAGAGACCCAAAAGCTGGACACATACTTTGTGGCTGATCATGGGGACCTACGGGATAATCTTTCTTGTATTGATCCAAAACACCAGATTTATTCTGATCCTTTGCTCGTTCGATTATTTCTGTACTACCACAAGCCACACCATCATTGACTTTGCCAGAAATATTTTTTATCTGTATAACTTTTTGTTTAGGCTGCGTCATAGACCACTTCCAGTGATTTCTGTTCTTTGTAATTTACGCCAGTTAAATCTGAAATACAGGCTGGTTCTAATTGATAATCTGCCCCAGTTATATCAGAAGAAAACAAGTTTAAAAGACCATCTTGACTTAATGGAGTGGGTAAAACAGGAGGAGCTTCTGCTACGTTTAAAGCGAGTTCCGAAAATAATGGAGCCCATTCAGAGCCAGGCTTTCCTATAATTTCATAACTAGCACTCTTTCTCCTGATGTCATCATTTGCAGGAATTGAAGTTAAGACGGGAATATTTACTTTTTCAGCAAATTTTTGTGCTTCACCAGTGCCATCGTCCTTATTAATTATTATTCCTGCAACCCCAACATTACCACCCAACTTTCTAAAGTATTGAACGGCTGAACAAACATTATTCGCTACATAAAGAGACTGTAGGTCATTACTTGCGACAACCATTACTTTTTGACACATATCCCTTGCTATTGGTAAACCAAAACCACCGCAAACAACGTCACCTAAAAAGTCCAACAAAACGTAATCAAAATCCCAGTCGTGAAAACCCAACTTTTCAAGTGTTTCAAAACCATGAATAATTCCCCTGCCACCGCATCCACGTCCAACTTCAGGTCCCCCAAGTTCCATTGCGAAAACCCCGTCTCTTTTGAAACATACATCCCCGATCTTTATTTCCTCTCCTGCAAGTTTCTTCTTTGAAGACGTTTCAATAATTGTTGGACATGCCTTGCCCCCGAAAAGCAAGGAAGTCGTATCACTCTTCGGATCACACCCGATTAATAAGATTTTTTTCCCTGTTTGAGCCATCATGTACGAAAGATTAGCCAGGGTGAAACTCTTACCAATTCCGCCTTTGCCATAAATCGCTATAATTTGCGTCTCTTTTTTTGTATCTGTAGTATTTGCGACCCCCCCTTCACCCTTAGGACGAATCAACTCTACCGAGTTGTCATTTTTTTTCTGTGTTATGTCCATCATCAGTGAAACTCCTTCCAATCGATTACCATTTTTAAACAACTTGGGTTATTAAAAGCAGTTTCATAAGCGAAATTTGCTTTTTTGGCGGAAATACTATGCGTAATAAGACCACTTAAATCTAACTTGCCAGAATTAACTGCTGTAGAAACCTCATCTAAATCTTTCTGTTCCCATTGGGCAGAGACTCTCAACCGTATTTCTCTCAAAAAAGTGGGAACAAAATCAAAAGATATTGAATCCTGGTAAAAACCTGCCAATACCAACTCACCTTGTTTTTTTAACAAACTTATAAAGAAATCTAGTTGTTTCGCATCACCACTTACATCAACTACACAATCAAATTTTTTGCCAGTAATTTCTGCTGGGCTCAAAACTTTATAGCCAAACTGTCCCTTGCGCCTATCTGCCGATTTTTCAACTACAATTGGACTGCCTCCGTTAAGAACAATTATTCTTGCTAGAAGACGACCCAGGGTGCCATGACCAATAATCAAATTAGGTAGTTTGTTTCCTGTATTAATGACATGTTGCGCCGTTGCGGCTAAAGCCAAAAGAATATTTTCTTGATTCTCACCCCTAGTCATTTTTACAATACGTTTTTCGTTTACCACGAGATGAGAGGATGCACCTCCGAAAAGGCCTTTTATTTCACCATAACAAGTTGCCCCAGGGACAAAAACCATTTCACCGATATTTATTTTCGAACTTTTACTTTTCTCTACCACGCGTCCAAAACATTCATAACCCGGCACAAGTGGATAACCCATACCAGGGAACTCTGGCATTCTGCCCTCAAAAAGCAACCGTTCAGTCCCAGTGCTTACACCGCTATATAAGTTTTCTACTAACACGTCACCCTCTTTAAGTGGGTCGAGAAATAATTCTTGAATTTCGATATTCCCAGGTGTTTTTAAAAGTACTGCAGCGGCTTTATTTAAATTCATATTCTCTTTGTAAATAAAATTTAACAGTTAATANTGTAAAGAAAANTTTACAAGTTAAGTATCATTCTTATTAATTTGCTTGTCAACGAATTTATTTTCCGCACCACAACATATTNAAGCAGAGCNNAGGCCCNNGTANNCTAAACCTNCCCAACTACAATTCCTGTTTGTATTGGTAGNGTTGTTTTTAGNCAACGAGACCTANTAAAGCCAGCTTTTANCAATAGNCTTNNTAATTCAGANGAGGNNCGTGGCCTTCCTTTTCCCATTGCAGCAAGGTATAACCANAAATAGGCATCACTNTTTGCCTTATTTGTTATCTNGTTAGTTTCCATAGGCTCNGCNATTAAAACGGCNCCATTCTTTGGTAAAGCTTTTCTNACATTAACNAATAGNCTGAGAACATCTTCTGTTGGNTGATCNTATAAAACTCTNATTAAAGTAATCAACTCATAACCAACTGGAACTGGATCCTTAAANAAATNTAATGGTATCGCGGTAACTTTTCCNTCAACNCCTGCCCGAGAAATACTTTTATTTGCCTCAATACATACATCTGGCAAGTCGAGTGATGCAATNTTCTCACCCTTAAANACCTCTGCAAGTCNNATTGCGAAGGTGCCTTTTCCNCCGCCGACATCAAGTATTGAAGAATACTTATCAAANTTAAATGATTGGAAAATTTGCTCTGTAACCAACGGTTGNGAAAGNGACATTAAATCACTATATTTTTTCGCATTGAGNTTTTTTTCTTCTTGTNAANNCTTATTAGAGTTTCCTTGCTGCTTTGCATACCCCCANTACCTNTTTAGAGAGGTTTCATACCCTTCATCCTNAAANAGACCTACNGGGTNTACTAAGTCCCCATAAAAGAGCTCGTGATGTTTGATTAAAGCNCACAGACCCAAATCATANGCAAAGATTTGTCCCTTGATTCCCAAATCAATGTTTCCTAACCCGTCTTCTTCAAGCAAACCTANGGCACAAGCACTACCNATTAANCAATCAAAACGATCTNTACTTAAGTCTAAAAAATCTGACAGCTCCACAANTTGTTTAGGNCCATCAGCAAGAAACTTTAAAACNTCAAGACGAATACAANTTAACAACACCTGCGAATANACAAACCCTGCCATTAAATCAAATGCTTCTCTTGCCTGTATTTGAACGAAGAATCGAGTTAAAAAGAATTTTTCANTCCATNTCTTTNACTAGCNGNGACCGNAAAACTGACCTAGCAANNTCTCTTCTTCCTTTGCGGACTAATCTCGCAACAAAATTCAACTGCTTCTCGTTTATTTATGAAAATGCTTTGCTTGCAATTTTNTTTATTTTGATACGGCCTTTTTTTGGCACGAGTCTATCAGCCTCACTCCTTATCAAGGATTGTAAATTATCAATATTTTTGCAATCTGGAATTTCATTGACTGCACTATCGATCAAATTATCAAAATATGAAACTGCGCCAGATAAACCTAACTCTCTAGCGGAACTCATCCTGCCTAACTCTACATCTTTGCCAGTTGGCTTCCCTAATTCTTCTGGGTGAGCTATGACATCTCGTATGTCATCAGCTACCTGATAAGCTTCGCCAATCTTTTCTCCCAATGAACGCCAAGCATCTACCTCATACCCTGCAGAAGCAGCCCCACAAACAGTTGCTGCCTCAAAAAGAGAGCCTGTTTTTTCCTTTTGATATTGAATTAAGGACGCTTTCTTTTCGCACTCCCATGCCTGACCAGCAATAATTCCCGAAACACTTCCGACACCGTCAGATATAAACCCCGTTATCTTTCTGAGTCGATCAAAGTTAGTAGTATCGCAACTATTCAAGGACCGGAATGCCTCAACGATCAAAGAATCCCCAGCAAGGATAGCTAATCTTTCATCAAAAGCTCTATGGACGCTTAACTGTCCTCTTCTTAAGTCAGCGTTATCAAAACATGGAAGATCGTCATGAACTANAGAAGCGCAATGCAACAGCTCGATTGAAACAGAGGCTGATAATGCTAATTCTAAATCAGTCTTTTCAAAAGAGCTTGCTATGGCGAGACACAAACGAGGCCTTATTCGGGCACCACCAGGAAATACGGCATGTTTAATTGCCGAAAAAAGCCTTTGGGGGGAATTAACTCTTCCACAATTTGCCACCGTTAGCTCGAGTTTTGACTCTAATGCATGTTTTAGATCCATTACACTCACCTTGAGATTAATGTACCTTTGATTAGAAAGAAAAAAATGCTTTCTGTCAATTAAATTTGACATTTTCTACGTAAAATAAATCTTACAGCTTAGAATGGTTTATCTTATGTCAGACAAAAATAGAACATTCGCTTTTATAAAAACACGGAATATTAATTGGTATTGCGAGACAAATAATGTCCAACTCACCAAAAAAAAAATATCCAACGTTAAAAAAGAAGGTGTTGTTTTTTTTATTCATGGGACGGGAGGAAGCTCAATTAGCTGGGAGTCAATACTTGATGAGCTTGGAACACAATTTCCAATTTTTGCGGTTGATCTTCCAAACCACGGGAAATCCAAGTCATCTGCCTCTTTTAAACTAACCCTTAGAAACATAAGCTTGGATATTATAGAACTACTATCTATGCTTAAAATTAATTATATCAAAGCGTTTGTAGGACATTCAGCTGGAGTAACTTTAGCATTAGAATTATTACTTCAAAATACAACAATAAGAGTCGATAAACTTTTTGGAATTAATCCTTCCCTAGTTCCACCGCCTAAATACTTCGCCTTTCTCTTAAACCCGATGTTAGCACCATTAGTAACCTCCAAAACATCCTTACGGTTTTTATCAGAATACGTAAAAAATTCAACCGTCATAGATAGATTGTTAGACTCAACGGGATCATTTCTTATAGACCAAAATAAAAGAGAGGATTACAAAAGGCTATTTGATAACACTAAACACATCAACGGAGCTTTAAACTTCATGGCAGTAACAGACATAAGAAGTGTTTTAGAACGGTCGGGGAAAATAACTACAGAACTGTTCTTTTTGGTCGGAAAAAGTGACTTATGGGTAAATGCCAAAAAATTAGAAATAATTTTAAAAAAGTATTTTCCGCGTGCAACATCAAAAGAGATAGAAGGAGGGCATCTTTTAAATGAAACACATGCAATTGAAATATCGCACTTTCTTTTAAAAGAGATTAATTAGTATTAACAATATCCACTATTCTTTTTGAGTTTGCTTTCGGCAGCGCAACATAAGTAGACCCGACAATATCTGCAAGATGTTTTGTTTGAATAAGTGGGTTTTCAGCTATGTCTATAAAAATAGACTTTATCCCAGAGTTTTTAAATAGTCTAGCAACAATCACCGCTTCTTCATAAGCCTGCTTCCTGTTTCCAATACCATCTTTGGTTACGTTTGCCCCTCCATCGCTTAATACCACTAATGCAGGAATTTTTCCCTGACTATATTCGAAATTGCAAACGTTAAAAGCATGCTCTAGTGCCATAGACATAGGAGTTCCACCTCCACCACGTAACCCTAATAAACATTTTTTTGCCCTCACTAGAGAACGTGTTGGTGCTAACAGAAGTTCACTCTTTTTTCCTTTAAAAGAAATTAAAGCGACTTCGTCTCTTCGAATATAACACTGAGATAAAAGCAGCTCTACCGCACCTTTTGCTTCACCTAATCGACGACTAGCAGATGAACCAGATGCATCGACTAAAAATACAGTTGTATTCCGAGTCTTTTTTCTTCTTTTGACAACCCTCAAGTCGTTAGGCAAAACATAAATTCTCATTTTCTTTCTATTTTTTAAAAGCTTTATTCTTTGCGACTGATGGGGAATAGCAGCTTGAATTGACTCAATTATCTTAATTTGATTTGAAGCTCCTGGCCTCCAATTCATAGACCTATAACCTTTTCCAGATAAAGAGCTCTCATTTAGGCCTTGCCCGTTACCGTTTTCTGAATTAGAACTGACCCTTTGTACATACTCTTTTTTTAAAAATTCATTTAAGATGCTTTCTTGCAAAAAAGCTTCAACTGATTCTGTTTCTTTTTCCTCATTAAGGTCAACTTGTTTTTCAGAATCATTTTCAGAAGTGTTGTCTTGACTACTTGATATATCTTGAGACTCCTCATGAGAAGAATTATCTACATTTTCTTTTTGTAACTCCTCCTCACTATGTTGAGAATAATCTGGTAACGACTTTGCTTTTGGAAAAAGGCTTAAAGAAATTGCTAATTCTAGGTCTTCCTGACTTACAACTCTCCGCTCGCCCAACGCAGCAAGCGCCCTCGATACCGAAAGAGTAAAAAAAATTGGCCTAAACCCTTCTACAGAGAGTATCTTTGCAGTTTCCAATAAAAAATTTAATTGAGGCTCTTCTNTAACAACCTCATTAAAAATTTTTTTTGCNNTCTGCNCTTCTAAAACGTCAGAGGTATCTATNGATATTTCATCTTGATTAAAGGCNTCAACAACGTCATTGAGCNGTAAATTTAACGCAATCCTATCTCTNATNGACCAAGATAATTTTTCTTCGTCTGAGTCNTCTGTACATTTTTCCTCAAAAAAGATAAAAAAATTTGANTTTAANCNTTTTGATTTTTGCTGGATCTCTTTATCAATTTCTGAACAGATACAGCTNCTAACATTTTTCTCCAAGTTCTTNATCAAATTAAATATAAGTAATTGATCGAATTTTTCCCTATCNAAAATTCCTTTTCTAATTATATGNTCTCCTTTAACAAGGCTATCNAGCATATCGATTTGGCTGTNAAGTTGATCGGATTTTAAACCCAATGGCATTGGTGAAAAAACAGTTCCCTCAGGCAAAAGAGNATGTAGTGAGATGAGAATTTTTTTNCGGTAAAAGTANGAGGGTATTTGAACCACTANNCCCCCNAAAGCAGAAGGACAAACAGANAACACCTTAAGAGNAGTTTTTACCATNACTACAAACTTTATTTCAAAACTTCTTCAATTACTTTTTGCACTCGAATATTAGCATTNGAGTCATCNAGTGGNTCTCTTCTGAGCCTGTGTCTTAAAGACATGCNAGCAATCTGTTTTACGTGCTCAAGCTTTACTTCTTTTTTTCCATTNAGTGCGGCATAAGCTCTAGCAGCCTTACTCAAGGATAACTCTCCTCTTAACCCGTCTGTTTTTAACGAAAGACACAGTTCTGTAATTTTTTCCAGGATTTGGTCTGACATACTAACCATTCGCAGTCTTTTCTTAGCTAATTTAATTTGAGAGGCTAATTTTTTCTCTTTTTGCTCCCAATTACTTAAAAAATTTTCTGGGGAATCATCATATGCTTGCCTTAGCTTCACTACATTAATTCTTTCTTTAAGAACCGATGAAGTAGTCACATCAACAGAAAACGCAAACCTGTCTAATAACTGCGGCCTCAATTCACCTTCCTCAGGATTTCCGCTACCAACCAAAACAAACTTTGCGAGATGCTTAATAGAGAGTCCATCTCTTTCTATCAAATTTACACCTGAGGCCGACACATCGATAAGCAGATCAACTAAATGATCATCTAGCAAATTAATTTCATCAACATAAAGAAACCCTCTATGTGCTGAGGCAAGTAATCCTGGTTCAAGCTCCTTTTCCCCTTCACTTAAAGCCTTTTGAATATTGAGAGAACCAACTATTCTATCCTCGGTAGCCCCAAGAGGAAGGTCAACCACTGGAACCTTTCTGTACTCTGACACAAGTTTATTTTTTTTTGCACAAGAACCACACAGCTCTTCCTTGTTTTCAGGACTGCAATTGAAAACACAATTTTTAGAAACTCTTATTTTCGGTAAAACATGGGTCAGGGCGCGAATTGCGGTAGACTTCCCTGTACCTCGATGCCCCATTATAAGCACCCCACCCATGAGAGGATCCACGGCACACAACTTAAGCGCTAAAAGCATTTCATACTGCCCAACGATGGCGGTGAACGGATAATGTGGTTTATTCATGCCCACCTTTCCTCAGTTTTTTTAATAGTATTTTTAAAGCCATAAAATGCGAGACGCCTGAAAGAAAAAATAGCGGGATACACAAAACAAAATATTCCAACACATATGAAAAAAAAGCAGCCATCAAAAAAAGACCAGAACAAATGTTATGAAAAAAACCGAGTCGTAAAATAGTAGATCGGGTCCTTGACAATACTAATATAAAAATTTCTCCTAATGATAAAATAAACCCTAACAGTAACACACCTATCAGAACCCCCTTACCTGAGAGAAAAGACTCAACGAGCAACATTGTAGCTAAACGGAAATGCTGGCATGGTCATTGTGATTTTTTTTTAAAAGCCTACCGATAATTCCTTGAGACGCTATAAACACCCAAAAAAATTTGGGATTTACAAAGAGCTTACCTTAAAAGCTTTTTGAAAAATAAAAAAAATTAAATAAGTTAGGTAACGCCTATGATAGCACTCTTACTTCCAGTTTTAATTACTTAAATAAAAGACGAGCTTTACAGTAGTTTATGATGTACTCATCCTTAAAAAAAATTTACGAGAAGAATATTTAATTTCGATAAAACAACCTTATCGAAATTTATAGTATGGGTTATTATGCACGTTGCATTCAGGATGGCCAACCCTAGAACAACGAATGGGTTCTAAATCAACTGTGGGGGTATTGAGATCATGCTTGACGCTAACTTTCATTAACGACGACTCTTCCCTCTCACAAAGAGAAAGGGAACAGTTTAAAATAAAGTAGTGACACCTCTAAGTTCTAATTAACTACAATTTTTTTATC
>NYVY01000082.1 GCA_002684875.1 Pseudomonadota bacterium | reverse complement strand
CAACAAATGAGCAAGCTTTTGTTATGTATCCAATTGATCGATCATGGAGAGCTGATTTAATTTGGGAGAAAGGTCAAAGCAGAATGACCATGCCAGATCTCAGTAAATTTGATGGGGTCACAACAGTTCTCGTAAACATCGATCAACAAGAATTTGTGATTAGTTTTTCAGTAATACCAAAGACAGTGAAAGATCCATTTATTTTGACAGCATGGTTGCTTGAAAAAGGCTGCGTTCAACAAGCTAATGCTCTTCTTCGAACGATAGCTACAACACAAACTCCAAATGAGGAATCCGTTCCGCTTAATTGATGAAAACAAATACCAAACAATACTTGTCTGCTATCTGTGTTGTTATTATTGCAACGCTGATAGGGGCATTTGTGACTTTAAATTTTACCCCTTTAAAAAAGCTCGAAAATTCTGCAAGTGATATTCGAATATCTGCGTTACAGCCTCCTGAGAACCAATCAAAAAAAATTGTTCTTGCTACGATTACTGAAGAAACAGTCTCGCTATTTCAGTATCGATCGCCAGTTGATAGGGAATTTATTGCCAATTTAATTATGCTGCTTCAAGCTAAGGGAGTAAGGGCAATTGGCATCGACATACTTTTAGACTCGCCTACTGAATTTGAAAAAGATGAATTTTTAAAAGAAACTCTTAGCAATGCAACTGTACCTCTTTTTTTTAGCTATACAAACACCCCTGAGGTTGTAACCGAAGAACAATTAAAGTATTTGAATGCATTTATCCCAGTAGAGATGAGGGCAGCCGCGAACATGGCTACAGACCCGTTCGATGGGACAGTTCGATGGGTTTTTCCTGGGGAAACAAATGAAGGAATGCCAATAAGTTTTCCAAGGAAAGGTGCCGAACTAATTGGAATTGATACAACTCAACTTTTTGCTAATCAAAAAAAATCTCAAGAAAATCTTCCCATAGCATGGAGGCCGAAAAAGGATTTGGAAACTCCCGCATTCCCCGAATATCCTGCCCACGCCGTAGCTATGCTACCAACTGATTGGTTCAAAGATAAGATCGTGTTGGTTGGAGCAAAGCTGTCGCTAGAAGATAGACATCGAACACCAATGGCAATAATAGATGACCAGTGGGAAGGAAGAATGCCCGGTGTTACAGTTATGGCTCATGCAATGTCCCAATTGATTGAAAATCGCAAACCACACAAAGTGACTCCAGACATGACTTTTCTTGTTTGTGTAATATTAGCTGTTACTGGCATGTTAATTGGCCTTGCTAAAAAAGGTGTTGCAATTAGTGTGATTAGCGGTTTTTTTGTTGCATTAATTTTATGGCTTGTGGCATTTCTGGGCTTTTCTAAAGGACTACCCATGATTCCAGTTATTGCGCCAACTATAACGTTAGCATTAGCTTTATGGATGATGGACTTATTAATTGGAAAAGCAGAGCGCCAGCAAAGACAATTTGTTCAGGGCGCATTTTCACGTTATGTTGAACCTGCAGTTGTAGAGAAACTGGTAGAAAATCCAGAGTATTTAAATGTTACAGGAGTAAAGCAAGACACAACTTTCATTTTTACTGATGTAGCAGGTTTTACAACATTATCTGAAAAGCTTGAGTCAAAAGTTTTATCTGATGTTTTAAATGCTTACCTTGATGGTGCATGTGAAATAATATTCAGGCATGGCGGTACGGTCGACAAGTTTATTGGTGATGCGATTATGGTGGTATTCAATGCTCCTATCCCGCAAGAAGATCATATAGAGAGATCAGTTAAATGCGCATTAGAACTTGATTCATATTGTGAAAAGTTTCGGAATGAACAAAATTCAAAAGGAATACCGATTGGTGTTACTCGAATTGGAATTCACACTGGCTCAGCTACAGTAGGTAACTTTGGATCTCAAACCAGAATGGACTTTACAGCACTCGGTGATACGGTAAACACGGCAGCACGAACAGAAAGTGTAAATAAGTATTTTGGAACCAGAATTGCAGCAACTGAGGAAATTGTTAGTAAATGCGCAAGTGATCTGAAATTCCTGCCAATTGGCGATATAGTCCTAAAAGGAAAAACTGTCGCAGTTCCCTTATACAACCCAGTATCTTNAGAATTTTTCAACANTGAATATTCNAAGCAATATCTAGATATCTACAANCAACTAAGAGAGTCTGCCGTNGAGTCGAACCTAACGAGTGNTAATGACGNTGGTATTCCAAATCATCCAGCNGGAAATAAGATGATTAAGCTTAGCCGAAAGTTTCCAAATGAACCATTGGCAAAATTTCATGCTAACAGANTTACAGAGGGACTGATCACCACAAAAGTAATAATGGATAGTAAATGAAACTCAAANATCTTTTTTTATTTTATATTTTTTGTAATTTTTTTTTTTAATACGTGCGGTTATAGTCAGGTNCTTCTGCCAAGTGATGCTGATACNTCACGCNTGCGNCCCCCTAGACTGCCTCTTCCCGAAACACCANAGTTTGACTTACGTATCGAAGCACCCGANAAATCTCCCGTTCCGAAGGCAGTAGATGATATTACATTTGAAGTGAAAGGNTTCGATATTGATGGGGCCGAATTCTACTCAAAAGATGTTGTTGAAAAAATATTCGATAGTATGATCGGACAGAAGATTACTTTAGAACAATTAAGAAATGCTACCGACGAATTAGAACAAAAATACANAAATGATGGTTATTTTCTCGTAAGGGTGCTNATACCACCGCAAGANGTTGATGATGGAGTCTTTAAAATAAAGGTGATTGAAGGCTATATTAATAATGTTTTTGTAGAAGGCGGNACACCATATTCTCGAGAAAAAATATTAGCAATAATCAAAAAGTTGCAAAATAAAAAACCAATTGACCTAAAGAGTTTAGAGCGGGCCCTACTTTTACTGAACGATCTTCCAGGTATTTCTGGAAATGGAGTTCTTCGACAAGGATCCGAAGTTGGTTCATCAGAGTTATTGGTTACAATCAATCCACCCCCACCAACATCCTATGTTCTAACATTAAATAACGGCGCATCGAAAACTATGGGGCAATATAGTACANNTATAAATGCAACATTTAATAATCCTGATTATCCGAGTGCACTTAGCTTTGGATTTTCGTCTGCTTTAAAAAATGACGATGACCAACTTTTCAATCCTATTTTAAAAGCTTTTAACGGGACATATTCCACATCTCTGGGGGATGACGGACTAATTTTTTCTTTAGGAGGTATCTACGCTATTGCTAAACCTCAAGGCAGTCTTAAGTCATTAGGAGTCCTGAGTAAATCTTATTCTTTGGCACCCAGGCTACGTTATCCAATGAAAAGATCACGAGCTGAATCGTATTACATTGAAGGNGGGTTAAATGTTGCTAGGAGTGAAACATTCCTACTGGATTCGAGCACAACCAAGGATAAGCTAACTGTTTTTGATTTAGTTTTTTCCGTTACGAACGATATTTGGTTTGGGGGTAATACACANTTGAATTTTACAATAGCTCAAGGANTGGACTTATTTGACTCAAGATCGGANAGTATTAACCTTCCNGGCCCTTCAATCGCAAACTTTAAACAGAAGTTTTTAAAGTATAAATTTTCTGGAAGTCATACACTCCCGATAAAAAAGATTAATAGTAAATTAAAAATAAACGCTCAAGCACAATGGACAAANGACAAACTGCTCGCGGGAGAACAAATTACGTTCGGTGGTCCAGCCATAGGTAGNGGATACGATGCTGGATCAATTGCTGGNGAAAGAGGATTTGGTTTAAGCTTTGAACTATCAAAAGACTTTTTTAAACAAGAAATTTTCAATCTTAGTNTNAGTAGCTATGAATTATTTGCCTTTATTGANTACGCAGANGCNAAAATNCTTAACGAACCAATTAGTGGTANTCCAGAAAGAANTAGCTATTTAGGNTCGCATGGAATTGGAGCACGATTTTCAGAAAAATCAGGTCTTATGGTGGACTTCATGATTGCTAGAGCAAGAAATGAAATCCCCAGTCAAGATGCACGAAGAAATCCAAGAATTATTATCTCCCTGATAAAACCATTTTAAAAAATAGAAAAATATAAAACTGCCAAAAAACTAACGAGTACTAGCTTGAGAGATACNATCATAACTCGTGTCGGCATCTCCATTGAAANATTTGCTATTTTATCTAGGNTNNATACTATNTTATNCCAAACTCCACNCAAACGTCGNTTATAAAANGTAGTAANTTTGTGCTTTAGTACNTTAGTANATTTTTTTAAGAAATAGCTAAACTTCGGAATTCCCGTCCTATAAATCCAATCAACATCCAAGCTAATTGTCTCAGTTCGCTTTAACCAAGGTAGCATTATAAAAAAAGCAAAACCCGCGAATGTTAATAGCTGTAACTGAAAAAGAACATGAGAAAAAGTGTAAGGATCGTATTTTACTGGATATGGAAGTATCGAATAAATAACTGCTGGGAAACATCCTATTAAAATACATAGACCCGATAACAAATACATAGCAATTCTCATGTTTAAAGGGGGATCGGGCGGTCTCAAACCTGAATCTTTTTGGAAAAAAACAAACCACGGAAACTTTATACCAGCATGCAAAAAGACACCAGCTGAGGCAGCTACAAGCAACATCCAGACATAAAAAAGATGCTCGTCAGCTGCTGCGTATGAAATCATTGATTTCGTGACGAATCCTGATGTTAAAGGAAAAGCCGATATAGCAAATGCACCTATAGTCCCACATATCATCGTTATAGGCATAGTTTGGAAAAGACCACCTAGTTCACTACATTTTGACTTTCCAGTCATGTAAAGGACTGACCCAGCAGACATTAACAAAAGAGCCTTGTAAATTATATGAGCAAATGCATGGGAGCTGGCCCCATTGATAGCCATTTCAGTTCCAATTCCAGCTCCTACGAGCATAAAACCAACTTGATTTACGATACTAAATGATAAAATCCGGCGCATGTCATTTTCAAGTAATGCATAAATGATGCCGTAAAAAATCATTATTAAACCAAGATAAATTAAGATCTCTGTTCCTGGAAAACCTCTTAGTAATGAGTACACAGCAGTCTTTGTTGTAAAAGCGGATAAAAAAACTGATCCTGAAAAAGACGCTTCTGGATACGAGTCAGGAATCCAAGACGAGAACGGAAAACAACCTGCATTAATTAAAAACCCCAAAAAAATCAACTGTACATACAAATCATCAATATTGAGTCTATTAAAAACAACTGTACCAGCTTCAGCTATATGACCTGCTATCCCAAAAAGGATTAATGTACCAGCCAAAAAATGTACTATTGCATATCTCATACCTGCTTTTTTTGAGCTCTCAGTTTTTGACGTGAGAAGTAAAAACGTAGAACCAATTGCCATTAATTCACAAAAGACAAAAAAAGTTAGTAAGTCATATGCAAGAACAGCACCGATTCCTGCACCTGCATAAATTAATGCCCAGCTTGTTTCCTTTTTGTTTTTTTGGTTAATAGCAAAAATTAAACCAACAAAAGTCATTAACGAAAAGATAATTAAAAAAACTTTAGACAAGCTATCAATATTTATCAACGCAAGCTTGTATCCAAGAAAGTTGAACGAAAAGGCTGTCTGGTAATCGACGAAACAAGATATAGAAAAAACAATTCCAGCTACTGGAACAGAAATATATTTATGTATAGGTCTACGCGTAATTAAACCAATAATTCCTAATAAAATGAAAATTATTCCTGGATGAATTAGCATATGCTTTTACTTTTTTGAATTTTTTTCATAATATGAATCCTCCCTTTTAACCAAAAACCCAAGAATTTTCGCAACAACTACCATAACAACACAGGATAAAAAACCGAACCAGGCAGCAAAGGCAACCCAACCCTCAATAGCAAAGTGTCCATAAATTGGGAATATAAATTGTATGAGCATTAAAAATACAAGCAAGATGTAGAGGAAAATCCATAACTTTTTAATATTATCTTTTTTTAGAACCCAAGGTTTAGTCACATTTCCCCCGAAAAATATTGAAGCAAATAATTTGAAAAATCACCGAAAAATACTAGTGCAATAATACCGACAGATGTTAAGAGTATAGATAGTAGGATAAAAACTGGAGCCTCAGCGTTTGCCAAATACCGATAATGATAGAAATGGGTTGTCTCCATGTGTTGGTGACTAACATCATAACCAACTGGTTTTTTAAAAAAAGCATCATAGATTATAGGTAGAAAATAAGCAGCATTAAGTAATGTACTAAATAAAAGAATCACTAACACAAAATAATCATCTAATTGAACAGCACCACTAACGATAAACCATTTAGATAATACGCCTATTGTTGGTGGGAGACCAATCAGATGATTATTTTGTGTTAGTGATTCTTTTATTTAGTACATTACTTAATGCTGCTTATTTTCTACTTATAATCTATGATGCTTT
>NYVY01000081.1 GCA_002684875.1 Pseudomonadota bacterium | reverse complement strand
ACATGTTAACCTAACTTTAAGATGAGGATAATGATATTTAAAATCCAAAAAAAGTTTTTCTATTTTTATCTTTATATTTAATTCCTCAAAAATTTCTCTTTTTAAACAATCCCTTTTAGTTTCACCTTCTTCTATCTTTCCGCCTGGAAATTCCCATATGCCGTTAAAAGGATACTTTTTTCGCTGGCACACTATTACGGAACGGTTTATCCTGACAATTCCGCAGACCACATTTAGGTATTCGTCTTTAGATATTTTGTTAGTCACTAGATAGTTTTTAAATTTCTTGCAGGCCCTAAAAACAGAAAAATTCTTTAACATTGAGCTATATACTAAATTTATTCTATTGCCTTGGAACGAAAATTTTGAATTCTTATTGTAGCGTTTTTACTAATATTTTTGTGAAACAATCCATAATCGTAGGCATGATAAGAAAAAAGTTTAACAGGATAGTTTCTAGAATCTATCTTGTCCACTTCTAAAACTCCGTTTAAGCATTTAGCTCCCGTAAGTTTTTTCTCTATATCAAAAACTGATGGCTGGTCTAATAAATTAATACCAATCCAACCAGGAAAGCCCATACTTCCAAGATTCAAACTTTTTGAAGCGTAGTCCTCATTCCGTCTCCATGATAAGGGATTAACACAAATCATATCTGGATTATCGAAAATCTTAAACTTGGACCGCTCTGCCGTATTCCACCCCACTATACATCTAATATCTGTTTCTTTTTCGCAAACTTTATAAGGCGAAATTTGACCATCTGTTATGTCGTATCCAATTAAATAACCAATAACGAAATTCATACGAAATCTTTCGTCTCTTCCAAATTCCTTAAGTAATCGCACAGCATGCATACTTCCCTGAGAATGGGATGCAATGATAAAGGGATTTTTATCTCCTACTTGTTCAAAAAATTGAGAGAATGCGTTTCGTACGTCTGAATAAGCCACTTCAAATGCTTGTCTCGAATTTGGTTCACTCGCAACAAAGGCGTAGATTGTTGCTTGCCTATATTTTGGAACGTATATATCACAGCATGAAGAAAATGCGTTTACTTGGTTAGGTACTATTCTCTTTTCTAACAGCCTCATGGATTTTGAATCATTTAGTGGTTGATTCCAATTTCTTCCAAAGTATGTTGTGGGATGGATAAAAAAAACGGAAATCGGACCATCATAATAAGAATTTTTCCTAAATGTGGTAACTTTTTCAGTTTTATTACTGTTAATTTCTTTTATTAGCCAAGAACTTTTTTTTTCATAGTTATAGGGATCAGGAATTTCACTTTTAGAAAATTCGCTGATGGGCATCACAGCAATAAAAAAAAGTACGACCATTACCTCTTCCCAAAAAAAATATATAAGTATCAGTATAATAAGTAGAAAAAAAACCATTTCAAAAACTCTTTCACAAAGTGATTTAATAACCTTATCTTTTTTTTGGGGATATGTTTCCAATTAAATTAAAAACCAAAAGAGTAATACAAATACTGTAAATAGAAGTAGTAGCTAGAATCAACATCAGATCATCTAACCCCGAGCCCGCGTCTATCATGAGGCCCATCAAAATCGGTGATACCGCCGAAGCTAAGACGTTTAGGGGCATTGCCAGCGATTTAATTTCTCCTAACCATCTCGTTCCATATCTTTCAGCTAAAAGTGAATTTATCATTGGTTGTAACATCCCAGAGCAAAGCCCAAAAAAAATAAAAAACAACACTAAAGTTAATCTGCTATCGCCGAACCATAAAAAAATTGTAGAAATAAGTAGCGGAAGTTGTGTAACAACTGCCATGCTGTGGGCGGTAAACCTGTCGACGAGAACACCAGAAACAAAAGCACCCACTAAAGCCGCTAAGGCATACCAAACATAGTTAGACATCCATGTCAAAAGAGATACATTTTTTAACTCACTTATAAAAATCTGATGAAACAAAAGTCCTGTAATCCAAAAGGCTGGTATCATCGTCAACCAAACTACAACTACCCAAAAAACCCAGTCTTTCATAGCATCAGCTCTTCTTAGAAGAATATTGTGTTGATGCTCTGAATTACCGAACCTGTTTTTCAAAAACGTTAGTTTTTCTTCTCTCGAACAGATATTAGTTAACTTATCAATGGCTGGAAGAAAGGTGATTACTGCAAATATTGCTAAACCAACCCAAATAAAACGCCAATCAACTAGGGTCAAACAGAAAATGACAAAAATAGGGAAAAAAGCTTCTCCCATATTTTGACCTAGCCCAGCAATGGCCAGTGCTCTTCCTCGAATGGCAGTATATCTGCGAGTTATTGCAGTGGAATACACCATATACATCATACCCTGCCCAGAAAGACGAAGAGCAAACAAGGACACACCAAGAATAAAAAGGCTATGAACGCTGGCAAACAGCAAGGCTGAACAGCAAACTCCAATTAACGTTACTTTGCTAAGAAAACCAATTTGTATGATATCTGTCAACTTTCCGCACCAATAGAGCACAAAAGCGCTTAAAAGAGTTGCAACAGCATAAAAAGAACCAAACTCTCCGTGACTTAGAACTAAATCGCCCCTTATTTGCTTGCTAAAAATTGAAATAAAAAAAGTTTGGCCAAAAGCAGACCAAAATGACATTAAAAACCCAAAAGTCAAGAATCTCCATTCTAATTTCAAAATCTCTGAAAATTCTATTATTTGTTTTGAAATTTTATCTATAGTAAGTCTCCAAAAAGAGGTTGCACAGAATGACTTAGTAAAACTTTGTAGCTATAATAAACTATTAATGATAATTAAACAGGTCTAATACCTGCCGAAAGTGATAGTGGTAATTCTCTTTTAAAGATTACATAAAAGACAATATTGGAATTTTAGGAAAAAAATGAACAGATTTTCTTTTGTCTTAAAGTTCTTTTTCTTATTTTTTCTTGGACTAAGTGTTGCCAGTGGAAAAATTATCAGTCTTGCTACAACTACATCTACAGAAAACTCAGGGTTACTTAAGTTTATACTTCCTATATTTGAAAAGAAGCATGGAATAAAAATCAGAACAATTGTTCAAGGAACTGGGCAAGCACTAGAAACTGGGCGCCGAGGTGACGTCGATATTTTGATGGTTCACGCCCCTCCTTTAGAAAAGAAGTTTATAGCTGATGGATTTGGCGTCGCTCGATATCCATTTATGTTTAATGATTTTATTATAATAGGTCCAATTTCATTTTCAAAAGATAAAAATAACTTTAAGTCCGCAAAAGATGCTTTCAAAACAATCTACTATCAGGACCTTATATTTTTATCACGGGGTGATAATAGCGGGACTCATTTTAAAGAGAGACAGATCTGGGATGCTGTCAACCTAGTACCAAAACGAAATTTTTCTTGGTATCTATCCACTGGCTCTGGAATGGGAGCAACTATTAATACAACGGTAGCAAAAAATGGGTACACACTTACGGATAGAGCTACCTGGTTATCCTTCAAAAACAAGAATAGTCATAAAATTATAGTTGAAAATGATCCGCTATTATTTAACCAATATTCGTTGATCCCTATCAGTAAAAATCTTCACCCCCATGTCAGAGATAAGTTATCTGGCATATTTATAAATTGGCTAATATCCAAAGAGGGGCAAAAAATCATAAGTGACTTTAGAATCAACAACGAGCAACTATTCTTTCCGAACTACGAAAAGGCTATTATAAATCCATAAAAAAATTGTAATTACCGATTGAACCTACTTCCACACCAGTCCAATACTAAATTAAACACTACGCTAACATCTTTATTACTTAGATCATTTTTCTCATTAAGATCATCTGTCGGATTGAATATATTATCAACGCCGAAAGTTAAAAAAGGTCTTAACATTTTCAATGGAATTATCAAACTATTAAAATTATTTTTCATGTTACGGATGTAGCGTTTTTTTTTAGAATTCATCCTGAAACGGCAGACTCTCTTGATTCAATTATTCTTAAAATCTGTCTTTACTTTATTAAAGCGTACTCTAAAATGGGAACGGCTGCATATTTTCTCTTAAGTTGCTTGTAATCTCTAACTCTGAGATTGAAACTGATTTAAGAAATAGCCTCCTTCCCTTTTCGTAAGAATAATTATAATTGTTATCATACATTTCATTAGTAACCTCACGAGACTCAACGATTTCTCTTAAAATAACTCATGTCTTATTACTCTTTATATTCCGCGTTTTCTCATCCATAAAACTAGTTACATTGTTACTAGCAAAATACATATTAAGTGGTTTTGAGAGACCCTTTTTTACTTAATTAAGGCTTTCAGAGTGTTTAGGATATTTACCATTCTTTATTTTCTAAACTAGGAAAAATAAAATTAAGTTACTCACAAAGTTCAGTCCTCTGTATCAATTGTGATTTCTTGTTAAAAACGTTTTTATGACTACACTCGAGTAATTTTTTTTCGCTATCTATCGACGGAGCATAAATCTTATCAAATTTATTTACCTCAATTTCCCCACAGATTCTAGGAAGACATATAGGTTTTATTTTCACCGTGTCTTCACATATAGGAATTGGCTTTCCCTTTTCACATTTGCATTCACAAGACGCCAAGCTTTCTCCCATACCAAAAGATAGGATGAGTAATTTCACAAAAAAAATATATGGATTCTTATTAATCACAGTTATTTACGAACAATATACAAATCTAATTGTTAATTCCTAGGTTTTTGTTAGAACTTTAATAGGAGTCTATAGAATTTTCTTTTTCAAGACTAGGGACTTGTTATTATTTTTTTCTCTATTTAATAACAAGCAATATAATATAATCAACAGAAAGGCTGAACTAAATTGAATCAAATTTTATCTCTAAAAAATATATCACTTGATTTTGGAATTAGCAAAGTATTAGACGATATAACCTTTTCCATCTTAGATAAAGAAAAAATTTGTCTTGTCGGTAGAAATGGTACTGGAAAATCGACATTACTAAAACTATTACTAAAACAAGTAGAGCCTGATTCAGGAGAAGTAATCTTTAAAGATAACCTAAGAATCGGCTATCTAGAGCAAGATGTTCCTAAAAATCTATCAGGAACAATCCGAGAAGTTGTCAGCAGGGGATTAGGAAAAACTGGGCAGGCAATATTAGAATATCAAAGTTTACTTGACGCTAAAGAGAGAAAAAATTCATATGATGAAAATCGTATTAGCTGCCTTCAAAATGAAATTGATGAACAAAGTGGGTGGATTGAATTACATAAAATTAATAAAATTATTTCAAAACTATTTCTTAATTTAGATCAAGATATTAACGAACTATCAGGCGGATTAAAAAAAAGAGTTCTTCTTGCTAGGGCAATCGTGAGAGATCCAGATCTCTTGATTTTGGATGAACCAACAAATCACTTAGATTTAGAATCAATTTTTTGGTTGGAGTCTTTTTTAAGAGATCAACACATTACTCAGATCTTCGTTACTCACGACAGGACGTTTTTAAACTCGATTGCAACAAAAATTGTAGAATTAGATAGAGGTAAACTTTTTGAGTATCCAGGAGAATACAAAAAATTTTTGGAGTTAAGAGAAAAGAGATGGGTTGATGATGAAAATAAAATAAAATCATTTAATAAAAAGCTTGCGAAAGAGGAAGTATGGATAAGACAAGGAGTTAAAGCACGAAGGAAAAGAAATGAAGGCCGAGTAAAAGAACTAAANAAACTTCGAGTTTTAAAAAACAANATTCAACCATCTCTAAAAAAAACGAATATNNTCGTTGACAGTAGNGAGCTTTCAGGAAAATTAGTCATAGAAGCAAANAATATCAGCTACTCTCATGCTGATAAACCTCCCGTTTTTTCTAANTTCTCTATCAGGATTCAAAGAGGAGATAGGATAGCTCTANTTGGAAAAAATGGTGTAGGAAAAACTACGCTTTTAAATGTGCTAATCGGAAACATACACCCTAATGTTGGAACGGTAAAGCTAGGGACAAAANTAAAAATATCTTTTTTTGATCAAATGAGGAATAGCCTTAAGGAGGACGAGANTTTAATCAACAATCTNTCGGATGGAACAGATTTTCTCCACATTAATGGGAAGGACAGNCATATTACCAGTTATTTGCAGGACTANCTATTTNCNATATCNAAGATAAGAAACCCAATAAAAATGCTCTCAGGNGGNGAAAAAAGCCGCCTNNTACTAGCAAAACTGTTCTCTAAATCNGCAAATTTGTTAGTTTTAGATGAACCTACAAATGATTTAGATATTGAGACACTTGAANTACTAGAGGAAAAACTACAGACTTTTGATGGAACAGTTTTAATAATTAGCCATGACAGATATTTTCTAGATAACATCGCNACACATACAATAGCTTTCGAAANAGAAAAACCAACTCTCTATGTAGGAGGTTATAGCGATTGGGAGAGGCAAAAAGCAATTCATTCNAGAGAAAAAANNGCTCCAAATAAAAGCAGTGATNGTACCTTNCAAAAAAAACAAAATAACAAACTAAGCTATAAAGAAAAAGAAAAACTAAATTCTATAACAGACGAAATTTCAAACATGGAAATTGAATTAAAACAATGCTATGAGGTTTTAAATAATGGGGACTTATTTAAAACAAAATTCACAGAAGCATTGGAGTATAAAAAGAAAATTAGTGCNCTTGAAAAGTCGCTTGAGGAAANTTATCTAGAGTGGGAAAGACTTGAACAGAAAAANGATTCTNGATAATTTATTATTATGCAAGAACGTCCACTAAAATTGCTGAATTACTAGNCAATGTTAATCCAAGTCGCTTTATTATCCTTTCTACTTCTTCCTGAATCTCATCAAGATTTCTTTCTTCAGTTTTCATTTCGTTAACTCGATCCAGTATTTTGTCNAGATTCACTGNGTCNATCTTGTTTAACAACCCTCGGTCTTTTATTGGAGNTACATTGTTTAATTGGCTAGGTGGTGTAATNCCGTTNTCTTCGAAAAAATGATCGATGACATATTGCACTTCTTCAACACTTTCACCNCCAGCTTCCAANTTTCTTACTGTTTCAATTATTGAGTCTCGCTTTTCTTTCGAAAGATGCTGAGCGTGCTTATTTATCGCCTTTTCGTGAATAGAGNCCCGTTTACTCTCTCCTAAAGGANTAGGGTTAGTACGGATGCCAGTATTTGCTCGAGATATCNGCATTTTTTCTCCTCCCTATTAAATCGGAAGCAATTAAAAAAACTTAAAAAAAAAGTAACTTATATTGAGGTAAGTGACAGGCTACTCCAAAGATATTAATATTACAAGGATTAGAANGCGGCATNTNTTTATAATTTTTNTAAGNTTATTAGTTANAGGCTTTGCCCTTTCTAACTCAATGGTTNTGGGTAGCTTTACAAGATAAAATGGAAGGATTTATAAAGTGCGCATTTAAGATGAAAACTAGAAAACTTTTCTTGGCTTTTTCAGCGCTTGTTTTTCTTTGTAATGCTTATGCAATTAAAGAACTATCCGAGATTGATGTTGTCGGTACTTCATTATTACCTGGTTTAGNAATTGAAGAGGAAAAACTACCATACGAAGTTCAGTCGTTCGGATCGGAAAAAATAGGAANCGAATCGTCGCTTGGAATTACAGACTTTATAAATCAAAGTATTCCTGGCGTTTTTACAAATGAGGTTCAAGGAAGCCCCTATCAAGGNGACGTAACTTTTAGAGGCTTTCGGGCATCTTCGATACTAGGCGCAGCACAAGGCTTATCAGTTTATATTGATGGAATAAGAATTAATGAACCATTTGGAGATATAGTGAACTGGGACATGATTCCCGAGTTTGCCCTCGATAATGTGTCATTAATCCCAGGTTCTAACCCAATGTATGGATTAAATACTCTTGGTGGTGCTCTATCTATGACTTCAAAATCTGGACTATCTCATCCTGGAAAAGTCGCTCGCATTTCAATTGGAAGCTTTAATAGAAAAAAAGTGGATGTCTCTATTGGTNGCGAATTTTCANATGGTGAAGGTGGAGACTATTTCCTATCGGCCAGTCATTTTAATGAGTNAGGGTGGAGAGACCATTCTGATGGTAGCATTTCCAACATTTTNGGAAAAATAAATAAAAANACTGATTTTGGAANTTTAGGTGCTATGGGATATTTTGGTGATAGCAATCTCCTTGGAAATGGACTTTTGCCAAGNACCAATTATGGNGTTGAAGATGATGTTGGTAAAATTCAGCAGGATGGACTCTATGAGGCTAAAAGAGGCGCCGTTTATTCTCACCCAGATCAGACAAAAAATAAAGTCGGCTTGATTAGTATAAATTTTCAAAATTATATCGATGATGATACCCAAATAAATGGATTAGTTTATTCTCGTTACGGACGTCAAAAACGACTTGGCGGTGACGTTGAGTCAGAACTTAAAACGGATGAGAGGGAATGGGAATTTGACGGTGAGTTCAACAATTCTAAAACACGTCAGAATAGTAGTGGACTTGGTTTAAATCTGTCCAAAATAATAAATAATCATCAAATTACAAGTGGGTTCACCTTCGATCAAAGTACAGTTTCCTACCACGCAACTGAGACTGGAAATTGTGAAGTAAATACTGTCAGAAAGGTTATTTGCGATGATGACTCAGAAACAGAAGATTCGGCAAAAGTGAGCGGTAAATCAAAAACATATTCGCTATTCACATCTGATACTGCAACAGTATCTGATGGGATTTTTGTGACTGGT
>NYVY01000080.1 GCA_002684875.1 Pseudomonadota bacterium | reverse complement strand
ACAAACTTTGCAATTTTTTGTTCATCTGTGAAAACTGTTTCGACATGTTTTACCAGGCAATCAAAATTATCAATAAACAATCCTAGTGTTTCCGAAGTGAATTCCAAAACTTTAAAAACGTCAATAAGTTGGTTATATCGTTCATTTGCCTCCTCAGATTTTTGCTTGAGCTGTTCCAACGATTCTAATTCAGATGCTATCTGTTCCCCACTAAGAGGCTCTGGTCTTAAGTTTAGCAAGCCATGATCGATAAACATTTTTTCGTACTGCCCATTGTTTGATTTGTCATATGAAACATGCACAGTTGTTTTTAAAATTATATTGATGTAACAGGATGCATTTTGGTTTTTGGAAACTAAGTTTTTCATACCATTATTCACAGAACTCTAAATAAATGTTAAATTGATCATCCTCATCCTGCCGAATCTCGTGTATGAAAAACTGGAGCTTACCTTGAGACTTCGCAATTGTATCTCTAACGACCTTTGTGTCTTCACTCGAGGTTAGATCATAATTATAGTGTACTGTGATCTTTGCATCATCGGGAATTTCTGCTTTTTCAAATACTTTTTTCAAGTCTCCGATTGTTGCGACATGCTTAAATTCTATTTTCATTGGGATTCCTAATCATGGATAAGTTCAAAAAAAATTAGCATAATAGTTCGAACGAGCCTGTACAAGGCTATCAACATTATAAGTAAAATAAAAACAATTGAGCTTGCAAAAATATTCAAAAGTTAACCATCAGGTTATAAAGATGAGGTCTGTTAATTATAGCGTACTCGTTTTGTAAAATATTTAAATTTAAGATTAAAACCCATAGGATCTCTATTATAGTAAAAAAAAGTATAACGAAAGTTATGTTAAAAACAGTTTTAGCAACTTTTTTTGGTTTTAGCGTAGTTTTTTCAGCAATCGCTGATGACAAATATATGATATTTTCGTGCGTTTCGGAAAAAAGTGCACTAGACTGAGACAGCATCTGTCGGCCTATTGGAACAGTTTCTTTTGATGTGAGGGTGAATAATAAAAAAAGTTTCGTAAACGTTACTAGATATATAAAAAATGAGGTTGCGCCAGAATCTTTAGAAGGCTGTATCGTGGTAGATACTCATAATTGGAGTTGCTTAACCGAAAGCGTGTTTCAAGACAATCTAAACAAAATGGTTGCTGGGGTTTATTTTTCTACACAAGTTTACTGGATGCTCGATGGGAAAATCGACGTAAAATTCTCGTGCGCAAAAAAGAATTAAAGTCAAAGCATGCATGTTCCTTTAAAGGTTAATGTCTGACTTTTTACTGTGTCTATATACTGGTAAACAATATTATTACCATTATAGAATCTCAGTGTTCTGAGTTTGGTAAGTGATTTTTCTTCGCAGATATATTCTCTAATCTCTTTCTTAACGTAACAGTTCAATATTGCTCCTTTAAGGAAAGCTTTTTTTTTAAAAAATGTTATTTCGAAGTCTTGTGCAGTACCTTTGTCAGGGCCTAGTTTGTTTTTAGTCGCATTTGTCTTTTCGATTACCCCTTTGCATGATAGTCTTAGAGGGGTAGCTTTAGTGTGTACTGTAGACAACGTGCAGAATACTATTAATAGTAATTTTATTATTATATGCATGGAGAAACCTTGTTGATCCCTTTTAATCGTCAAAATATAAAATTTCTTGAGAAACTCGGATTTATTATTAGCTTGTTTTACTTATCGTCTATCTGTGCCGAAACTAAATATAACCTTTTTAATTGCCCCGACCTTGAAGCAACTTTACAATGTAGTAGCGAATGTAAAATACACGGAAAAGTGGAATTTGATGTGCTAACAGAAGAAGTGACTATAAAGACTTTGAGTAACAAGAATAATATCGTTTACTTATTACAGGATTGTTCAATTAAAACTCCTACTGAGTGGCTATGTAATAAATCACTCATTGAACCAAAAAAGCTAGCTTTTTTTGGATATGAGATATTTCAGATGCAGGCAGGGGTTTTCTCACAACAATCAAATGTTTACAGTACTAGTAAGGCTAGCTGGATCGAGACATTTCAATGTGCAAAGAGATTCTAGAATTATCTTTGTATAGCTTTTAAAGCAGCCAATTAAAATGTTTATTGGAGACTACTCAATGTTTGTGCTAATGTTAGCAAAGCGAGTAGCAGTTTGACTATACTATGAAGCTAAAAATGTTTCCCTTCTATATCAACAGATTGTTCATAAAAAAAAGAGTCGAGGGTAAAGCACGGTCTAACCGTAGTATACATTTTTTAAAAATTTACAATCGATGTGCATTATTCATAACTTTTTGTCTTCTTCAAAGTTGTAATTTTTTTGAAGCAAAGCAACAGGTGTTTGAGTGCGTAAAGTCTCACATCGATGGTCAGACTGTTGGAGACATTGAACAACCAATAAGATACTTCCATTTTAATGACAAGAGACTCGACGTAAGTATTGGGCCCATTGGGATTGGTCTCTCTGGTTATGAATGCGAAAAAAACGAGTTTGTTTTTACTTGTACTGACCTAAAGAAAGACAATTTTGATGATCAGATAACGTTGGATAGATATACGCTAGCTGCTCAGCAAGTTATCCGAAGTTCGAAGAAAACGGCGATAATTGATTATAGTTGTAAGAAATTAAATCGTTTAGTTGAGTAATAGATAATGATTAGAAGGTTGCTATTTATTTTTTTCTGGGTTGTTGTTATTGTGGCAGTGTTGGGTCTTGCAGCTTTTGGGACTGGTTTTTTTAATTATTTTTTTGAATTTGTATGAATATGAGTCTAACGGCTAAAATTTTTGTAGGAATGATATCTGGCATGTTTTTAGGTCTCCTATGCCAAAGTTTTTCTCTCACAGACAACGAATTTTTAAATGTATATCTTTTTGATGGAGTATTAGATGCTGTAGGGCAGATTTTTATAATTTCACTAAAGATGGTGGTTGTTCCCCTTGTATTTTTTTCTCTTACCCTTGGTGCAGCCAGTCTTGGTGCCTCTGGGTCTATTGGTAAACTTGGAGGAAAAACTATCAGTCTTTATTTGCTTACAACAGCTATTGCTGTCTCGTTAGCTATTTCTTTTGCACTCGTTTTAGATCCTGGGAAAAGCCAAGGGCTTTCTTCCATGCAAGTAGAAGTTTATCAGCCTAGTGAACCTCCTGCAATAAAAGACACACTCGTAAATATTTTTCCTGATAATCCAGTCGCTGCAATGGCGGATGGATCCATGTTGCAGATTATTGTATTTGCCCTTTTATTAGGAATTTCAATAAATAAGGTTGGAAAATCTGGCGAAAAGATTGTTGAATTTTTCGAACGCTCTAATTCGTTAATGCTTGCTTTAATTATGATGATCGTTAACGCTGCACCATACGGTATTTTTTGTTTAATGATGAAGCTTGGCCTTACTATCGGGTTAGATGAGATTTTAAAGCTAGGAAAATATTTTTTTACTGTGGTTTTCGTTCTTTTTTTTCATGGGATCGTAGTTTACTCAAGTTTACTTTTCTTATTTACAAGACTAAATCCAATAATTTTTTTAAAAAAAATGAGAGAAGCTTTGCTTGTAGCGTTTTCGACTTCGTCGAGCGGAGCGACAATGCCAGTCACCATGTCTACAGTTGAAAATAAGCTAGGGGTGAAAAAAAGAGTAGCTTCTTTTTCAGTTCCTTTAGGTGCTACTATAAATATGGACGGAACTGCAATTATGCAGGGAGTTGCAACTGTTTTTATAGCACAGTTTTACGGAATTTCTCTAACACCCGATCAGTACCTAATGGTTATTCTGACAGCAACATTGGCGTCAATAGGGACTGCTGCAGTTCCAGGGGTTGGTCTGGTGATGTTAACAATGGTCTTGGGACAAGTAGGGTTACCTGTGGAAGGAATTGGACTTATTATTGGAGTTGATCGCTTATTGGATATGTTGAGGACAGCTGTAAATGTCACTGGCGACGGCACCGTTGCAGTTATTGTTGGGTCNTCAGGAGATGATTTGGATGTCGATAAGTTTAATTCNTAGTTCTTAAAAAAAAGGTTGTTTGATGAATCAGATNCTTGTNCGTAGAACTGGTCTATTTTTAGGAATTATNNTTTTTTTAGTCGTCATATCTTTTGGTAAAATCGATGGTCTTAGCACAGATGGCCAGATAACACTCGCAGTTTTTTTATTGATGGGTGTTTGGTGGGCAACTGAAGCATTGCCTCTTCCCATAACTTCTCTTATGCCATTGGTTCTATTTCCTTTACTTGGAGTGGAAGAAATAGGAGTCATAAGTAAAGAGTTTATGAATAAAGTGCAATTTCTCTTTGCTGGGGGATTTATGTTAGCAATAGGAATGCAAAAATGGAACCTGCACAGAAGGGTCGCCCTAACAATCCTGCAGTATGCAAAATTAACCGGTAAGAGCATTGTTGCTTCATTCATGGTTATTAGTGCACTACTAAGTATGTGGGTAATGAATACCTCAACCACTATCATGCTTTTACCAATCGCTCTCTCGGTGTGTCTTGTTTTGTGTGATGCAGTGAAAAAATTATCAGCCTCAGACTCTGCCAAACTTCAAATAAGTGTTCTTTTGGGGATTGCATTTTCTTCTTCGATAGGAGGAATTGCTACTCCAATAGGAACTGGTCCAAATGGATTTTTGATTCAATTTTTGGGAAAAGAAGGGATTGATATAGGGTTTATAGATTGGTTTCTTATCGGTTTTCCAGTTACATTCATTCTCATACCAACACTTTGGTTTTTACTAACATTTGTTTTTTTTCCTGTTAATTTCTCCGCTACTAAGGAAGCCAAAGTACCAATAAAAAAAATGCTGAAAGGTCTTGGTCCGATTTCATTTGAAGAAAAAATTGTTGCAATTGTTTTTCTGCTTACCGCACTGGGTTGGATTTTTAGAAAGGTTTTAAATGAAACTGCAATTTTTAGTGGTTTAGAAGATGCAGTTATTGCAATGGTGGGTGGACTGTCATTGTTCTTTTTTAGATCAAAAAGCAGAAAAGAAAACTTGCTCGAATGGAAAGATTTAGAAGACAACTTTCCCTGGGGACTGATATTTCTTTTTGGGGGTGGAATGGCACTAGCTTTTGTTGTGAGCTCCACTGGATTAGCTCAATGGTTGGCAAATTTAATCCCGACTAATTTAAATTTAATATTGTTAATGGTTCTATTAATAACCTTAATTGTATTTCTAACCGAGTTAACAAGTAATATTGCTACGACAATGACGTTTATTCCAATCATATTTGCAATTAGCTTAAATCTTGATATTAACCCTCTAATCTTGACAGTTCCACTTACGTTTGCCGCTAGCTGTGCATTTATGCTTCCAGTAGCAACACCACCAAACTCAATTATTTTTGCTTCGAAACATGTTCCTATTGCAGAAATGGTGAAAGTTGGTTTCTGGTTAAATCTTTGTGCAATCGCAGTTATAGTTCTCGTCGGCTATTATTACATTCCAGTTATATTTAATTGATTGAATTGTTTTGTTATAGGACTAGAATTCTATTTTTTATTCTGTGTTATTGAGTTTAGTTTCATTGTGGCTAATAGTCCGAGTAACGAAATTATAAATGTGACGAAGAAAAAATCTTGATGACCTTTAACTCCAGGGTTTGAATCAAGTAGCCTTCCCATCAAAGGATGAAAAAAAATATCTGGTGTAAAACCAATAACAGAAACAATTCCAATACTTGTGCCAGTGTAGCTTTCAGGAGAACCACAACATCTTATTAATGAAAAATATACAGCACGCAATGATACGATAGCGAGGTACATGATAACTAAATTTCCAGTAATAAGAAGAACAGAAAAGGATACTGATGGGTTTAGTTGTGACGCTAATAGTTGAGTAACTGATGCGAACATAAAAGAATAGCAAATTAGCCGTCCTGAACCTATTTTGTCAGCTAAAATACCAGCAGCAAAAGCGGCTAAAATTCTAAAATAGCCCAATAGTGTTACGTAAAATGATGTCTGTATATTATCTAGGTTTAAGGTATCAGATAGGTACAATCCGAGGTTATCAAGGGCGCGAAATCCACAGTATGCACAAACAACTACACCTGAAATTAAAAGAATTGGAATTAGTGAAAGTTTACCTTTTAGGGAGGTAATTATTTTTTGTGGCTGGT
>NYVY01000079.1 GCA_002684875.1 Pseudomonadota bacterium | reverse complement strand
AGAGAAAAAAAATGGAGAGAATATTTGTCAATTTATAGTCAATATATTGATTTTTATCATAGTGAGTTATTAAAAAATGAAAAATACTCTAATGCAAGAGACTATTTAAATAATAGATCATTAGGAAAGGAAGAAGTTAAAAAATTTAAAATTGGATATATTGAAAAAAACCCAAGTTTTTTTGATAAACTTAAAAATGAATTTGGTGAACAAGTTTTAGTAGATAGTGGATTTACTTTTGAGGGAGGTAAGGTTTCAAGTATTACCGATCCAGAACTCAATACCTTAAATTATTTGCAACCTTTGGCGAACGCTGGACTTGGATTGCCGAGTGATATGACACTCAAGGATTCCACTGTTTCGTTTGATTTTGCAATGAATAGATTTAAGGGGTCGTTAGAGGGAGCGACGATCGATTTATCAGAAAAACAGGGATCGAATGCAATTGAATTGAATCAGATCATGAGATTAGTCAATCGAGACCTTGGTTCTGGATTGGCATCTGAAAAACTTGCGTTCGTTGCTGAGAAGGAGAATGCCGAGGTTCAGGTAAAGATTACTACCCCAAATAATATTACTGAAAGTACGTCTTTAAGGCTCGATGATCTAGGGTTTAGTCAGATCGTCGGTGAAATGAATACGAAAACCTCGTTGAGTTTGATGTCTAATCAAAATCTTGATATCACTAGAGCAGAGATAAAAGGTACTAGCTCTGTAGAAGACCTTGTGAGTATCATTGATAACAACGGCTTTAATTTAATCAATGGGATAGAGTTAGAGGCAAATAGTAAAGTCAGTTTGGTGGATGCAAAAAAAATTATGGTCGTCGAAAACGATAAAATTAATTTAAACGACTTAATATTAGATGCTACTACGATTTCTCCTATTGATCTCATTGAAGTTGGTGAACGAGTTTCTTTAGCGGCCACAACAACAGTTGACGGAGTCCTTAGTTCTCTTGAGCAGGCAGAAAGTTTGGTTGCGATATCCGTTAATAATATGGGTAATGTACTTCTAAAAAATGAAACAGGGGTTATGCAGACAGATGCAGAGACACTTGTTCCATTATTAAAAAATAACATTTCTATTTTTGATGGTCTTTTACCCACAGTTGAGGTGTCCGATTCAACACTAAGTGTTGAGCATGCTTTAATTCTTGGAGGTGCAAGGGCTGACTTAAGTCAAAAATCTTTAGCAAATAGCCAAGCTTCCGATATTGATGAAGCAATTCAACTAGCTAGCTTCGATGGGTTTAATATTGCGGGTTTACAAATCGAAAGAGGTGAAGAGTTAAAGAGTTCATCAAAAGAAAACATTTTCTTATTGAGAGAACAAGGGGTTCTGTTTGACGTTAATGCTGGAGAGCAAGGACTTTTTAGGATTGATGAGACAGAAATAAACCCAATTGAAGCGATTGATCTTAATAATTTAGGTGCTGTATTTCAATCCCAAGTTGTTCTTATTGAAGGTTTGGATCCATCCAGCTATAGTCACGTGCCAGGCAGCGTTGCCTTGGAACTCGCATCTATTGATGGATTGGATTTTTCTCGAGTTAAAACAAATGAAGAAGGATTAACAACCGAACAAATTGAAACATTAGAGTCAGAAGGGATAAACGTTAATATAGAGTTGGAAGTTGTTCCAGAGGGTTCAAACTTTAACGGCTCTATCGTTGAGGAGTCAAGTATTGATCCTCGAGGAACCGATATCGAGCTTGTAACTCAAGGCACCGTAATTTTACAAAATGATAGCAATAGTGCCTATCATGCGGAAATATCAAATCTTGGTCTGACTAATCAACCAGGACGATTAGATGTAAGTTTTGAAAATCCATCAGATAGCTCACTACAAGAAATGACGTGGTCCTATTCTGTCTTAGCAAGTGATTTGGAATATTTGTCGGCTGATGAACTCTTGCAAATAAATTATGATATTAAACTTGAGGAAGAGTTTTTTGGTGTGACTAGTGAAGAGTTAAATTTAGGAATTCAACTCAATGTACTTGGGACAGATGACCAGCCTGAGATATTTGTAGCTTTGCCAGAAGATGTTGATATTTTACTCAGACAAGGAAGGGATAGTGAGGGGTTCGGTAGTTTCCAGATTTTTGAGAGAGATGTTAATGATCAACTCTCTTTTTCAGTATCAAGCGATATTGGCATGAACTACGGAGAAGAAATACCAATAGAGTTTGTGATCAAGGATATCGAAACTGGGGAAAGTGTATGGGAGATAGAATACACTAACTTCGCCAAATATGGGGATGAAGGAGCTGGCACCTATGAACAAATAATTCAAACAGAGATCGGAACAGGTGTTTATTTTGGCGTTAATCAACCTTATGAGGTTGCATTTGGTGAGAGCGGTTCATCGGGGTTTTACTCTGATATTCAGTTGAACGGATACGGAGTAGGAGGAGGTTATTTGGAGTCCGCTGGTTTTCTTCAGCAAATACTGGGTTATCAATATGCATCAGTGGGTGTGAATAATGATGGATTTTATGAAAACCTTGTTGACTTCGGAGTTGGAGATTTTGCTCCAACCGTTGGTTTTTTTGATTATGGCGAAAATGGACCTGGCTATTACTCAACTAGTGTTAATGGAGGTTTTGGACAAGGCAACAATCTTTCTGAAGCAACAATTGATGGATTAGAGGTCGAAGTTAATGGACCTTTACTTGATGCTGGTAGCTATGAGTTTGAATGGTATATTTCAGATACAGCTGATATTTTTGATAGTTTGTCCGATGGAGAAACTTTAAATACTGAATATACAGTGACAATTGCTGATAATAGTCTCGTGAATGTTGCTGACACAGGAAACCCAGATGTTGTCGCCCAGAAACTTTCAATTGATTTTAAAGCTAACAGTGCGCCTACGCTTGAAGGACCTAATGGTGAGGTACCAGTTTTAAGAACTGATGGTACGGAGGATATCAATTTAATCCTAACGCCTGAAGAATTTGGTTACACCTACTATTCAGATAAAGATGGAGATCTATTTTCTGAGATAGAGATAGTTACGCTCAGTGATGGCATTGATATTTTTTATAATTCAGATACAAACGATTTCTCTCCTATTTATTTGACAGAAGGAGATAGGCTTGGTCTTCAGTCTGTTGATAGTGTAGTGAATTTTACTGTAGACGGTGTGGTATCAGATGTTGGGGTTAATCCAAATGAGAACATTAATGGTCTTCAGTTTGTAGATTTTAAAGCTGGAGATGGAATAGAATTTTCCAGTCAAACTTATAGGTCAGAATTTTTCTTGCTCCCTGTCGTCGATGCCCCAACTATAAGCACAGGAGTTTTAGGAAATAATAGTCAGCAAGAAAATATTAAATTTGTATCCGATGGAAGAGAAATCTTTTTGGAATTAGATCCAACTGGATCTAATTCTGAGATAATTCGTGGGAATATTTCATTGCAACAGGGCGATATTGTGATTTATGATGAGGGTCTTTTTGCTGATGACTTTCGAACAGAACAAACAATTGATTTGATTGAAATTGCAAGTAAGCATGAAGATGTTGCTGAAGCTTTGCAGCAGGAAAGTTTACGATACGATTTTACAAAGCCAATTGAAGCTCACATTTTAGTTGAGGCACAGGACGTAGTTGGACAACATAGAGATGTTGCTGAGTTTGAACTTCGTGAAGAGATTATTATTATTCCAGATGCTTCAAAAATTAAAAATGAAGATACTTATCGGGAGATGTTATTTGGATTTTCTGATTTTGATGTTAATCCATCAACTAATTTTTCAGAATTTGGAAAACCTGACGATACTACATATATAGATCCAGCTTTTGGTACTGTTATTTCTACTAATAAAGATATTCACGGAGTAGAAATAACGTCTGTTCCTGATGCGATAGTCGGGACAGTGGGAGATGATTTTATTTTTGCTAACTCTTATTCAGAAGATGGATCAGGAACAGTAATTCACGGTGGTGAGGGTTTTGATGATTTGTCGGGTGGAGAATATAGCGATATTATTTATATTGATATATTGGATTCTAAACAAGGGGATAACCTTAGCGGTGGTAAAGGAGATGATGTCTTTATTATTCATTCTGAGACAGTTAGTGAGCCTGATAGTTTGATAAGCGACGATAGATCGAAAGAGGATATGAACTCAAGGTTAGAAAATCTTCTAGTCCGAAACTCTATTGATAAAGAAGATGTTGCCATTGCTGGAACCATTGATGACTTTAGCGTCTCAGGAGAAAATAATGCAGATTCCATTGTTCTATCTGGTTTCTCGGAACAATCAGAGTATTCCGTTTATTCTGATGATGATTTAGCATTACTAGTGGTAGAAGATGACTCACAAGAGAAACTTTACACGGCCGCTATTCTAATGCCTGAATATGGCATTTTTAATTCAACAGATATGGATTTAATGAATGATACGATCCATAGAATTTAAGATACTATTTTGTATTATTTGTTTTATTTCATTTTCAGCTAAAGTGCAGGGTTCTGACTTGGTAAAACCTGTGAAAGATGATACTGAGTTGAACTCTATTGTTGAGACGTTAGTTTTACAAGCAAAAGATCAAAGTAGGTTGGCTGACTTTAAAGCACTAAAGCGTATGGTTTCAGAACCGTTTAGTTCAACCCCTTTGTTTTTGCAGACATTGGAAAGCCTTAAGCTACTTGAAGAGAAAAAAAAGGAAGTTTTCGCTAGATTTTTACCAAGAGTGACTTCGTCCGTTGGTGGTGGGATAAAATCTGGTGGATTTAACAATGATCGTTCGTCTCAAAGTTATAGTTTAAACATTAACCAGCTTGTTTTTGATTTTGGGGTAACAAAACGTCAGTATAATGCTTCTAAAAAAGAAGAGGTATCGAATCAAGCAAAAATTGATAATCAGAGAACAGAGTTATTATTACAAATTATATCCACTGTCCATGAAGTGTATAGAGCTAAAACTTTACTTTTACTTTCTCAGGGTTTCGTAGATACTAGAAATGGTTTTCTAGAATCTATGCGTCAGAGAGAAGCACTTGGAGGTAGTAGTAACGCAGATGTGATCCGAGCTGAAACAAAGCTATCAGATGCACTTGATAAAATCCCTTTGCAAGTAAAATCGCTTAAAGATAATAAGTCAAAATTAGCAGAGTTTTTTGGTACAAAAATTCCTGAAGTTCGATTAACTCAGTTGCCGATAATAGATAGTAAAACATTTGATGTTACCGAAGATACATTATCTAGAAACTTCAAAATACGGGAAATGACCAATCAAGTTGATGCTGCAAAGTTAAATTTCCAGGCTGAAAAGAGGGGTGGTTTTGGTCGGTTTAATTTGCAGGCAGGATACCAAAATACAGATACAAATTTATTGTCTCCTCAGGAACAATCTAGTTTATTGTTAACTTATCAATTAGATATTTTTACTGGATTTGAGAAGGCATCAAAAGTTTCGCAAGCAGGATTTCGTGTAAATGCTCTAAATTTTGAATTAGAAAGAATTAAGCGCGAGCTAGTTACGGAATTAGAACAAAGCGTTCATGCTTTTGATGCGCATGCAGCTCTTGTCTTATCAAGGTCTGAGCTTGTAAAGGGAGCTAAGCTTTCGAACAGAGTGAATAAAGAATTGTTTGAACTTAACAAAGCTTCAATTAATGATCTTTTTAGGTCTCAGGAAGAATATTTAAATGCCGCCAAAAATTTGGTTGATGCAATGGTTGATAAGAATATAAACTATTACAAAATGTTAGCCAGTTTTGGATTGTTGTTAGAAACATTTGACCTTGGCGCTTAAGATGAAGGTCGATTTTGATGAATTAATTTATCAGATAACATTAAGATTTGATGCCTCTATAACTCCAGCTGAGGCAAGAGCACTCTCAGGAACGACTGAAGAGAAAAAAGATGCCACCTGGCTTTGTGATTGCCTTAGTGATTGTGCTATTGACCATGAAAAAATTGATAGGATTCAAGATATTGACTTTGACCGTTTCAGAGGTGTAGGGGTTATCTTTGTTGCTGAAAAAACCTTTATATTTTCTTTTGATGAACTAAGACAAACAGTTTTCTTTAATGAATTGGGTGGTGATCTTTCTGGTACTTGGCAAGAAATGCTTCCAATGCTAAAAATCTATGAATCACAAATCCTTTATAGATTTTATGAGAGAGAGAAAGAGGAAGTTGCAGTTATACCAGGTATTGAAAGTCATTGGTTTTACGCTCCATTATGGAAAAACCGAAAGTTTTTGTTACAGGCTGGTCTAGCTTCATTGTTAACCAATGTTTTTGCCGTGGGAACTTCTTTGTTCGCATTGATTGTTTACAACAGAATTATTCCAGCTAACGCCATGTCATCTCTTTATATGTTGGTGCTTGGAATGGTTGTATTACTATCTGCTGACTATGCAATAAAAACTGTAAGATCTCGTTTGTTGGGAATTGCTGGAATAGAATCAGATATTGTCATTGCCGACCGGCTATTTGGGCAGATTATTGATATGAAGCATGATACAAAGAAAGGCTCAGTTGGCACGTTAGCAAGCATTTTAAAGGAGTATGAACAAATTAGAGAGTTTTTTACTTCTGCAACTCTCGTTTCGATAATTGATATGCCGTTCGCTTGTATTTTCCTATTTTTTATCTGGTATGTAGGTGGCCATATGGTAATTCCAGTTGGCATAGGCATATTTTTGTTGATTGTAATTACACTTTTTATGCAGCCAAGGTTAAAAACGTTGTCTGAAAGCGCACAACAAGAGGCACATGATAAGCACTCTGTGCTAGTTGAAACACTCTCGGGTTTGGAAACCGTAAAGCTTTTAGGTGCTGGTGGTCTACTTCGGAAACGATTTAAAAGTGTCGTTACTCAACAAGCAAAAAGTGCTGACGAGACAAAAAGACACACTTTTTTTTCAACGAATTTAACAGCAGAGATTCAACAAGGGGTGCAAATTTCCGTTGTAACCGTCGGCGCTATAACTGTAACTACAGGGGAGTATGGATATGGAGCAATTATTGCCTGCACAATTTTGTCTGGGAAAGCTCTTTTACCTTTTGTACAACTCGCTCAGTTGTTGTCGAGGCTGAATCAGATTATCTCAGGTTATAAATCTTTAGATGGATTAATGAAGCAGCCGACAGAACATGCAAAAGGTAATGAATTCATGCGTAGGGAAAGATATACGGGTGACATAACATTTGAAAATGTTTGCTACAGTTACCCGAAGCAAGATAACAATGCAATTGAGAATATTTCTTTTAAGGTAAAAAGCGGTGAAAGAATTGGTATTATCGGCAGAGTAGGTTCTGGTAAAACAACTATTGGTAAGTTAGTCACGAAGCTATTCCTTCCACAAAGTGGAAATATTTTAATAGACGGAATTGATATAAGGCAGTTAGATCCTTCAGAAATACGAGAAAATATTGGATACGTTTCTCAGGAACCATGGTTGATAGCAGGTACAATTGAACAAAATATTTCACTAGGTGCTGCAGATGTAAAAAGTGAGACAATAATAGAAGCCGCTCATATTTCGACTGCTGAGGAATTTATTAACAAAAATACNAAAGGGTTTAAGCAGGTACTTGATGAAAGAGGTGAAGGGTTGTCAGGTGGGCAGAAACAAGCNCTNACAGTGGCNAGAGCTCTTGTAAAAAAACCTCCAATATTTATTTTNGATGAACCAACNAGTTCAATGGATGCAAAAACAGAAAAGAANTTTATACAAAATTTTATTGAATTTAATCCAAAGGCAACACTTTTATTAATAACGCATAGAACCTCATTGTTAAATNTAGTTGATAAAGTGATTGTGGTGGATCAAGGAAANATTGTAGGTAGNGGGTCAGTTGATGGCTTTTTAAAGGCTACAAAAACNGAAAAGAGTGANCTTAGTGATAAACAAGGAAAAAAGTCTGTACTTTCCGAGCCAATAACCTCGTAAGTCGGATTCTAAAATGAAATTTATATTCAAAGTCCTATTTGCTCCTATTATTTATGTTTTTAAAAAGCTTCCGTTTTCATATAGACGAAAGTTTGCATCAAAAACAGTGGGTTCCGTGAGCCTTTTAAAAAAAATTGCAATTGTATTTCGGTATATTTTTAGTTATGAAAAAGGCAAAGATTCAACATCTGGTTCAGGTTTGCTGTTTATTACAGTGGTATTGTTTACTTTGTTTGTCGCATGGGCTTATTTTGCAGAGTTTGACCAAGTGATTACCGCAGAGGGGAAAGTTTTCCCATTTTCTCGACTACAAGAAATTGAGCATTATGAGGGAGGCTTGCTAGAAAAGATACATGTCAAGAGAGGCGAGTCCGTCAGTAAAAACCAATTACTAGTTTCCCTAAGTCCACTTTCAGCAGACAGTGATTTTAATATTCAGAAAGCAAATATTGCCTTACTACTTATAAAAAAGGCAAGGTTAGAGTCTGAGTATTTAGGTAAACGTGAATTTGAAATTGATAAGCAAATAATGAGCAAGTACGAGCAAATTTTTGATAATGAATACGCTTTATTTTTAAAAAGAAAGGCATTGTTTGATGAAGAGGTATTGAAGAGTAGGAATAATATTAGAACAGCAGGTGCTCGATTAAAAGCATCGGAAGCTGCTCTTAATGCAGCATCGGAGGAATTCAGTGTCGTTACAAATCTTTATGAAAAAGGTTTGGAAAGTAGACTTTCAAAAATAAAATCCGAGAGGTCTTATTCTGAGGCTGTTGCAAGTAAGGAAATAGCGGAACAAGAACTAAACAAGGCAGAATTAGAATTAAAGTCCCTTCGGTTAGAGAGGCAGGCAAAAATACTTGCAGAACTATCTGAGGTTAAATCCGAATACCTTGCAGCTTTCGAAGGTATTAGGGTTGCTGCAGATAAGGCGGACAGAACTCAAATTAGAGCACCAATCGATGGAATTGTGAACAGAGTATTGTTATCGACTAAAGGTAGTGTAGTAAAACCAGGCGAGACTGTGGTGGAAGTTGTCCCTGGTGATCAAACAATAGTTGTAGAGGCAAATGTTCTGCCTTCTGATATTGGGTTCATAACCAAAGGTCAAAAAGCCCAAATAAAAATTACTGCCTATGATTTTTCTGTTTTCGGGGCTTTAAGTGGTTTTGTCAGCGTAATTGGTTCGGATACGATTACGAATGAAAACGGTGAGAACTTTTATGTCGTAAAGATAGACTTGGACCAAGATTTTCTTGCAGTAAAAAATAAATCACTAAAAGTGATTCCTGGGATGACAGCCCAGGTGGATATCATAACTGGTAAGCGATCTCCTTTGGAATATATTTTCTCCCCAATTACAAAAACGCTACAAGAGTCATTTAGGGAAAAGTAAGTCTAGAATTTATATTCATTTATAGTTCTAAACAATTGTATTATAATGAGTTTTGTAAACATTAATTTATATTATTTAATATGTTTAACAATATTGTTGGTTTGTTAATAGCTTGATTTGTTTTTACTGACAACTTCGGAAGCTACGGTGTAGTTTTAAAAAAACAGTCCTATTGAGGGTATGATGCAATGCACAATCTAAGCCTGTGAATGTGAAAAACAGGGTATCATTAACCCATAAGAGATAAATTAATCCTAAGGATTGTGAGGTAATTTTGAACCTAGTTGAGTATTTACCGATCTTACTATTTTTAATATTAGGGACTGTTGTCGGTGTAGTCCCCATGCTAATTGGAAAGCTTATTTCTCCGAGTTTACCAGATTCGGAGAAATTATCGACTTACGAGTGTGGATTCGAACCATTTGAGGATGCAAGAATGCAGTTTGACATTCGATATTATTTGGTTGCGATTCTGTTTATTTTGTTTGACTTGGAGATTGCTTTTTTATTTCCTTGGGCTGTGGCTTTTAAGGACCTCGATTACTTTGGCCTTGTTTCGATGATGATTTTCTTGGGAATATTGGTTATTGGGTTTTTATATGAGTGGGCTAAAGGTGCGTTAGATTGGGAGTAGAGATATATGAGTGAGGTTAACGTCGAGGGACAAAATTTCCAGAGAGATGGTTTTATTACTGCTAATTTAGAACAGGTTTTGAACTGGACGCGGGCAGGTTCCCTGTGGCCAATGACTTTTGGATTGGCTTGTTGTGCTGTAGAAATGATGCATGCAGGAGCTGCGCGTTATGATTTAGACCGATTTGGTGTCGTATTCAGGCCAAGTCCAAGACAATCAGATTTAATGATTGTTGCTGGCACCCTTTGTAATAAAATGGCACCAGCTTTAAGGAAAGTATACGATCAAATGCCCGACCCGAAATGGGTGATTTCCATGGGTTCTTGTGCGAACGGCGGAGGGTATTACCATTACTCCTATTCAGTTGTAAGAGGATGTGACAGAATTGTCCCAGTTGATATATATGTACCTGGGTGTCCCCCCACGGCGGAGGCTCTTATTTATGGCATTATGCAGTTACAAACAAAGATCCGAGAATCTAAGGAAATATTCCGAGGGTAATAATAATGCTAAAATCTGAACGAAATAGAAGTCAGCTTGAAAAGTTGAAGTCAACCTTAAGCAATGCATTAGAAGTTTCTAACGACAAAACTATTATTGAAAATAATGAGTTAACAGTTTTTTTTAATAATCAGGATTGCCTTAGAAATTTTGTATTACTTAGGGATAACAGCTTATTGTCTTTTGATACACTTATTGACTTGTGCGGGATTGATTACGAGGAATTTGAACAGGAAAAGAAAAGAGTTGGAGGAAGGTTTTGTGTTGTCTATCATCTGCTTTCAACTACAAATAATAGTAGGCTAAGGGTAAAAGTCCCATGTTTTGGGAATGGTGAATCTCTAAATGCTAAATCGGTAACCGAAATTTGGCCAGCAGCAGCATGGTATGAAAGGGAGGCTTTTGATTTGTTTGGCATTCAGTTTATTGGAAATTCAGATTTAAGAAGGCTACTCACTGATTATGGTTTTATTGGGCACCCATTTAGAAAAGATTTTCCGATCTCTGGTCACTCTGAGGTCCGATATGACCCCTTGGAAAAGCGTGTAGTCTACCAACCTGTAACAATTGAGGAAAGAGAAATAGTACCTAGAGTTGTTAGAGAATCAGGCTATGGAAAAGAGGGAGAGAATGGCTGATATAAAAAACTACAGTCTGAATTTTGGGCCACAACATCCCGCTGCACACGGAGTATTGAGACTAATACTTGAACTTGACGGAGAGGTGGTAAAAAAAGCAGATCCCCATATAGGGTTACTTCATAGAGGAACAGAGAAATTAGCAGAGACAAGAACATTTTTGCAAGCGCTCCCTTACATGGATAGGCTAGATTATGTTTCTATGATGTGTAATGAGCATGCTTATGTTTTAGCAGTTGAAAAATTAATGGGAGCTAAGGTTCCTGAACGAGCCCAATACATTAGGGTGATGTTCGATGAGATAACAAGAATTCTAAATCACTTGCTTTGGCTCGGGGCTCATGCGCTTGATGTTGGTGCTATGGCCGTGTTCTTGTATGCTTTTCGAGAAAGAGAAGATCTGATGGATTGTTACGAGGCTGTTTCTGGGGCCAGACTGCATGCGGCTTATTACAGACCTGGGGGGGTTTATCGAGATTTACCTCTGTCTATGCCAAAATATTCCGATAGTAGAATAAGAAGTAAGTCCTCTTTGTCAAAGCTTAATGAAAATAGAACTGGGTCTCTCTTAGATTTTATCGAAAATTTTACGCAAAGATTCGATGGGTGTGTAGACGAGTATGAAACTTTATTGACAGATAACAGGATATGGAAACAACGATTAGTTGGGATCGGGGTGGTCTCCCCTGACAGGGCAAAAGCACTGGGTTTCACTGGTCCTATGCTAAGGGGGTCTGGTGTGGCCTGGGATTTGCGTGATGCTCAACCATATGAAGTTTATGACAAACTTGCATTTAACGTTCCAGTTGGAAAGGAAGGTGACTGCTATGACCGTTACCTCGTGAGAATGGCTGAACTCAGGGAGAGTAATAATTTAATCAAACAGTGCGTGGAGTGGCTGAAGGAAAATGAAGGCCCTGTCATGACTGACAATCATAAAGTGAGCGCACCGCCTAGGGTCGATATGAAGTCTAATATGGAAGAGCTGATTCACCACTTTAAATTATTTACAGAAGGTTTTCACGTACCACGTGGAGAATGTTATTGTGCTGTTGAGCATCCAAAAGGAGAGTTTGGTGTTTACCTCGTGTCTGATGGAGCAAATAAGCCATATAGATTAAAAATTAGGGCTCCTGGATTTCCGCACCTACAAGGTTTAGATGAGATGAGCAAAGGTCATATGATTGCTGACGTCGTCACAATTATCGGAACTCAAGATATAGTTTTTGGAGAGATTGATAGGTGATGAACTTTCAGGAAAAAGAGGGTAAAAGGCTTAGCGTTGAAGCTTACAAAAAGATTGATAGAGAACTAAAAAAATACCCTGAAGATCGAAAAAAATCAGCTGTTATAGCTGCACTTGCAATTGCTCAAAGGGAGGTTGGGTTTATAG
>NYVY01000078.1 GCA_002684875.1 Pseudomonadota bacterium | reverse complement strand
CTTAAAAAATAGTACGGGAAATAGTTGGCAGCCGACAACGAACTACAAGTTTTCTGGGATATACGAAACAGAGAGTTTAAACAATCAGTCAGTTATAGGGTTAATTGAACGGGGAGGAAGTGATACAAACCCTTTTTATCAAAAATGGAGCTTTGTTCACGGTTCAGCCTCAAATACTGCTCAAGTAAGCGCTGCATCAGCAACTCGTTTAAGTATCTCTGAAATAGTAGCCGAAGAGCANATACATGGNGTCGATTTAGATGGTAACGGAAAAATTGGTGATGATNTNGAACGCTATATTTTCTTGGNTCCCAATCATCCTGCATTAGTAGAAACACAGATTGGAAATTATGCNCTGAGTTTTCAAGAAGTTCTAGGTGTTAATAGNATTGGTCTTCCAATATTAACNACNACGTCNGGAAANTCTTGGCTCCCAACAAGAGGAAACNCAACAACAGGAGTATTCTCTGAACGTANTGGATCCGCACAATNAGTATCTATTATTGAAANTTCTGGATCAACTTTTTCACCGTCTTATAAGCAGTGGCTATTTAATTTAACCGACGGTGCNTTTTTTGCNACAGCTAGCACCGCNATATCAGTGGANATTTCTTCTGCGAAATTAGCNGCTCTTGAAACAAGGAAAAATATAGATCTCTTGGGTGATGGTGTNATCGGTGACCCCATTAAGTCGGTGNTAGTCGCTGGAGGAAATACTCCAATTGATTCAGATAATGATGGCTTTAANGATGGAAACGTTACAGCTCCAAGNATTACATTAAATCGAAGTAACTCTTATGCACTNGATTTAACNGGAANAGGCCANATTANTGGGACACCNAGCAGTTTGTTTCTCGAATCATCNGACCAAAAAAATTGGCAACCAACATCTANTTATGATGTNATCGGTGGTTATGTTCAGTACGGAATTAATTCATCGAGTTTGCAAACNACATCTGCATTTATTTTTGAACAATCAGGTAGCGGATCNACCGCTATTTATAAGTCGTGGCATTTCCTNCAAGGAAGTGCCTCAGGGGTNGCAACAGCGACAAGTAACATCGCACAAACTATTTCACTGACCGATATACTATCGAAAGAACTTGAGTTAGGTTTTGATTTAAATAATGATGACGTGGTAGGCGATAGAGTNATAGAGGTTACTAGTCAATTACAAAACCCACAAACTGGAGCTCCGTCAGTTGTAAAGTTAGCCTCTGGGTCTTATGCAGTNGACTTTGAAGGAAACTCATCGGTTGGTCAGCTTAAACCAGTNGTTAATNTAAAAACAAGTAATGGACAAGACTGGGCTCCAAGTCAAAATGCAGAAATAATTGGAGTTTATAACATTGAGGAACTAGNATCNTCTNGNCAGATTAAATATTATTCTGTAATTTTTGAAAAAGTCGGATCTGGNTCATCTGNTACTTATAATAAGTGGATTTTTTCAAANCCTAGTAGTCAAANTTTTTTACAGGCTAGTGCATCTACATCGTCTACGGTNTCNNTAACCGATATTTTAAGNAAAGAAGGTTTTGAAGGGTTTGATTTGAACTCCGATGGTGTGGTTGGGGATAAAGTAGTAGATATTACTTGGCAAGTATTGNCTGACTCTGCTAANAGTGCACCATCAAACTCNCGTTTACTTGAACTCACATCTGGAGCTTATGGAATAGATTTTGAAAANAAAGTNACAACTGGTTCTACGACTCCACTTGTGGTTTTGCAGACTAGTACTGGGTNAAGCTGGAGCCCTACATCTGGTGCNATTGTNACTGGTGTATATTCAACACTTGGAGGAACAACTGCTAACCCTACTAATCAAAGTNTTNTAATNGAGAAAACAGGAAATCAAAACTTTCCTGTTTTTAAAACATGGACTTTTACAGATGATGCAAGTAAGAGTAGTGCAAAGGCTANCANCGNAAATTCACAANNNATTACCGAAANTGCNTTACTACAGAAAGAGCTCGATGTTGGNTTTGATCTAAATGGAGATCANATTGTTGGAAATGGAATATTCTCTGTTNTCCTNCCCACTANACAGTTCACGAACTCAACTGGACAAATTGAGAACAGTCCAGCAGTCGTTAGATTATCATCTGGTGATTTTGGTTTGGTTCTCGGNAGTAATAATTACGTTGAGGGATCATCAAACTCCTTNTTGCTNAAGGAAATCCAGANTAATGGAAATNCTTGGCGACCTTTTACCTCACCNACATCAGATGGNTCAGATTATTATGTTTCTGGAGCTGAATTAACNGACTGATAACTTATTTAAAATTTATGAAGTTATAAAAAGTGATAAAAACGATCCAACCGTAAAANTAACTACATTTATTCANCCTGATTTAAATATAAATACNTATTTTATCAAAGACAGTCTCTCGGATACTGCTGCATTAACTGATTCTGATTTTTTTCAAAGAGAGTTAGAGGTTGGTTATAATCTCGATAAAAATAATGTTTTAGGACCTGGCGCTTTACAAATTCCAATAGAGTCAAGCGATTTTATCGACCAGTATAATGTTGCGCAGAAGAGCCCAATCATTGCAAAATTGGCTGATGGATCGATTGGAGTTGATTTTAAAGGTGTGGCTAATATCGGGGAGACCCCAGAATTAATCCTATATGATGGAAACCAACTGTACAGGTATGATAACTCTGAAAGTTTATTGGGTACATTTACAAGCTCTGACCTCAATGAGACCACTCAAAGAGTTTCCTTTGACGTAAATATTGTTCACCAAGGATCTATAACAGAACCAGAAAGCTATTTTTTGAGGAGTTTTAAAGTAGCGGATGATACTAGCGCAACCTTTGATACAGCAAATGGATCGCAAAAACTCAATCTAACGGAAGTTCTTTCAAAAGAAGAGGTTCTAAGATATGACTTAGACAATAGTGGACAAGTTGGTTTTCAAAACAGAGAACTACTGATGCCAGCATTTATGATGTCACCAGGTCCAGATGATTTTCGCCTTGTAAAAACCGAGACAAGTGCAATTGGATTAGATACAGCATTTTCGTTGACAACTGATACCAATCAAAAATTTTACTCAGTCTATGATGTTAACGGTGCAAACTGGGGTACGAATGATGAATTTATCACTGGATTATTTGTAGAAAATAGAGTTAATGATTCAGGTGAAGAAACTAAGGTACAACTTAGAACTGATGAAAATGCAGATAAAGTTCTGGGAATTGTTACAACTAGTTCATCTAATATTGTCTCTACTTCAACAAGCTTTAATTTGTATGAGTTTGTTATTTCTGGGGACGCTAGTGCTAATGCATTAGGACTATATGAGTTTCATATGATATCTGCCAATGTTGTAAACTACAGTCTTGATGAACTATCCATTATCGAATCAGATAAGGGCTTTGATTTAACAGGGGATAGACAGATTCTTGGCAATACTGCTGTCGAGAGCTTTAGACAGAAAATGCTTGACACAGAAAATGCTAGAAACATAGTCAGTGGTGAGTTGACAAACTTACCCAGTCTTCCAAGCGTGTCTGAAACAGTATCAGAACTATTAATGCCAGGAGTAAGTCTAGAGAAACAAACAATAACTTATGGAAATTTAAATGAAGGTCTAAAAAAAGGAACAGTCAACTCTTTTTTGAGCAATGGAAATATAAGTTTGGATTTTGATACTGATTCGGAAAATTCATCAGGAAGTATTGAGAGTACTGCTCTTACAATTAATACGCAAGTCGAACTAGACTATTACACATTGGATGAACCGATTTCAGAGTCAGGAGATCTTATACAATTTGTTGGCGTGGGTAGCAAGGATAGAGCTCTAAATTCGTTTGAGGCAATAACACAATTTACAGATGTTCTAGACAAACAAAATTCTGAGAATGCGACTGGCGATCCTGTTTTGATTGAAAAATTGAAGCTATTTGATTTTTCTAAAAATGATCCTGCCGAAATTGATTCTGATGAAATTATTATGCAACTATCTGAGGGCGAGGGAGTTATTTTAATTGGTCCAACCAACTCTAGCGGAACAGGAACCTTTATTAATTTAAATAACTATGCAGGTGTTTCATCCAGCGAGATTCTTTTAATGGGTGATTTCGTTACAAGAGGCGGAGAAGGCAATCAGACTGTTGTTGGTGATGATGGGGCACAAGATATTAGTCTAGGGATAGGTGACGATATCATTTATGCTGGTGGAGGGGACGATATTGTCCGAACAACAGGTGGGGATAATTACTTCGACGGCGGAGCTGGTAATGATGAAATTTTTTCTGGGAACGGAAGAGATACGTTTGTCGGAGGCAGTGGTGATGATAAATTTGATGGAGGAGATGGGTTTGACAAGGCTCAATATGTAGGTTCTTTTTATGATTTTGATATACAAAAGCAGCTTGATACCTTTAGCGTAAAGGATAAACTTTCATTAGAGGGTACGGATACCCTGACTAATATTGAGAGATTAGAATTTTCGGATGGCACTTTGGCATTTGATACAGATGGCAACGCTGGTCAAGCTTACAGGTTATATCAAGCAGCCTTCGAGAGAACGCCAGACCCCATAGGGGTCGGGTATCATGTTAATGATATTGAATCTAATGGTTTAATTTTATATCAGGTCGCTAGTAACTTTTTGGCTTCGCCAGAGTTTGAAATGACATATGGTAAGAATTTATCGGATACTGATTTCGTAAACGCTTTATACGATAATGTACTCGGACGTTCTGCTGAGGAGTTTGAAAAAAATTATTATTTGGATAGATTTAGTAGAGCAGAAAGTGATCCTCTTTGGATGGATAGGTCTGGGTCATTAATAGGGTTTTCAGAAAGCCCTGAAAATATGAATATTGTAAACGGAGATATTCTAAATGGGATATGGATGACAAATGATTACATTTAAAATTTATGTTTTAAATTTGTAATTAATCTTTTAAAAATCGATTAAACAAACAGAAAATTAATTAATTTTCTTACAAACCTTTTGTAAATATAGCGAGGTCATATTGAATTTTCCAGACATTCCTCTTCTCAGAATAAATGGTATAAATGAAAATTTACAGGATTATGAAGGGAAGATATTATTAGTTGTTAATGTAGCAAGTAATTGTGGTTTCACTCCTCAATACGCTGATTTACAAAAACTACACGAAGACTTTAAAGGTAATAACTTCGTAGTTTTAGGTTTTCCTTGTAATCAATTTGGTTCTCAGGAACCAGGGGACCACAAAGAAATCGAGCATTTTTGTAAAATCAATTTTAACGTTACTTTTCCAATTTTTAAAAAAACCGATGTTAATGGAAATAATGAGCACAAGATTTTCACTTATTTGAAGAGTAGGGCTCCAGGACTTTTAGGTACCACACCGATAAAATGGAATTTTACCAAGTTCTTAATAAGTAACAAACATGAGAGTATTAAAAGATATGCTCCTCAAACCCCAATTCTAGAAATTAGAAAAGATCTTGTTTGCTTTTTCTAAAAATAATGGTACTTAAGCTATGCGATCGTTGAGTAGATTACTAAGAAATATTCTAGTTATATTAGTTTCAGGCCTTTTGTTTTCTTGTGCAAATATAAATCAAAATTATTCATTATTAACAAATCATTTTTCCATCTTAAAAAAAGCAAAATCAATATCTGATCTAAAAAAAAATGATAGCTTTAATCCAGATTTAAAAAAGAGATTAGAATTAATTCAAGAAATTAAGTCATTTGCAGTAAAAAATCTTAGTTTAAGAAAAACATCAAGCTATTCGACCTATTTTGATTTAGGAAGGGAGGCGGTAGTGTGGAATGTTCTTTCTGTCAAAAAGAATAGTCTAAAGCTTGATAATTGGTGTTATTTTATAGCTGGATGTTTTTCATATAAGAGTTTTTACGAAAAAGAAAAAGCTGAAATTTTTTCAAACTCTTTAGTTACAACAAAAAATCGGGAGGTTGCTATCATACCAATTGCTGCCTACTCTACACTGGGATGGAGTGATATTTTTGGAGGAGATCCTGTTTTAAATACCTTCATCTGGAATGACGAAGCATCGCTTGTTCGTTTAATCATTCATGAAATGAGTCATCAAAAAGTTTTTGTAAAAAATGACACTGTTTTTAACGAGTCACTTGCAACCTTTATTGAAGAAAAAGGGGTAAAAGCTTGGTACGAAAAATCGAAGGATGATGATGAATTTCATGATTATTTAAAAAAAAAAGCAAACAGGATAAAAGAAACGAGATTCTCCAAAAGACTAAAAACCAGTTAGAAATTTTATTTCGCAAGAAAACGATTGATGATAATTTTTTACAAAAGAAAAATAAAATTTTTTTTGAAATGAAAAAAAAACTTGTTAATTTGTATTCTAGTGAGACATCGTCTACATGGATCGATAGCATAAATTTGGCCTGGCTCGCAGGTTTCACTCTTTATAATGATTATGTTCCTTTTTTTGAATTAATTTTCTATAAATTCAATTCTAATTGGAAAAAATTTTTCATTTATATAAAAAAGATTGGGAAAAAGAAAAAAGAAGATCGTGATTTTTTAATTAAAAATATTTTAAAAAAAGAATAAAACTTCCTATTTAAGTGACGATACCTATTATAGGAGGTTATTGTGAAAGATATTTTTCAAAGAATTTTTTTTGGACCTACAGTTGCAGGCATTTTGTTTATATTAATTGGCTTTTATCTTATTAATAATGTTTCAGCCGAAGATGGTATTCCTACTACTTGTGTTCCAAACAAGGGAGTAAAGTTTGACGGCGTTGATTCCGACAAGTTAGTTGTTTTGCAAAACGAGGTGCCTTTAGCCGTTGTTTACGTCTCTGGTTATATGCCAAGGCCTCCATATAGTTTCAAATTTTTTGGGCCCGAATTGTGTGATAGAGGTGCAAATTCAATTATGATGATCAAAGGTGGTTTTTATAGAGCAACTTTTATAAAATACTTTGAGCCACCAACTTTGGGCCAAGAAACCGCTCTGGTTGAACCTGCACAGCAATAGTAAGGGTCTCTTATTTATTTTTTCTTCCTAATAAACAAAGCCTTGATTTTTTCCACGTCTGTAACCAATCATGAAGATTTTCGGTTTCATTTGTAAAACCTATTTCTCTCATTACAGTTTCTGTTTTAAGAGGCCCATCTGTTTTGCTTAGAATTCTTGATTTAACAATTCCGCCCGCATATATTTCGTCATTTTTTTTAAATTGTTGTTGAATATAAAAATACTTGTCATCCCAACCATGAAGATGAGTCTCTAAGCTTACCGCATCAAAAAGGTCTAGTGACCTTCCAAAGCTTATTTTTTCATCAGCTACAACTGGGAACCAGCCATTTTCCTTCAAGACCTTTAACATCCTGCTTCTCCGCATTAGATCTAATCTACCGATATCCATCCAGGCAAAATAGCGAGCATTGTTCATATGAAAATTAAGGTCTAAGTCACTCGGCAAAACTCTAAACGGAGTAACACAAACGTCAGTGAATGATAGATTACTTCTCCAATGGTTTGCAACCAAAGTGTAAACTAATCTGCCCCAGAGATTTAAATTCATAACTTGTTATTGTAACCTTAAATATGTCATCGTTAATATATGAAGGAAAAAAAATGAAACTTACGACTGATTTGTGCGATGAGTATGAGGAAGACCTTATCACTGGGTCTCTGCAGTTATTGCCACTTCAATTTAACATGTATGGAAAAAAAAGACAGATTGCTGGTGAAGTAACCACTATAAAAGCACTGGAAGATAACTCAATGGTTAGAAAGACATTAGGATCAAAAGGAGACGGACGTATCTTGTTAATAGACGGAGGAGGCAGTCGCCGATTTGCTCTAATGGGAGGTGATTTAGGACAGGTAGCTGAAAAAAACAGTTGGCAGGGGGTAATAGTTTTTGGTTGTATCCGAGATGTTGCGGAACTCTCAGTTTTAGATGTGGGTGTTTGGGCTCTTGGGACTTGTCCTAGGAAAAGTATAAAAAAAAACTCTGGGAGCATTAACGAAAATATTTATATAGAAAATGTATTAATAAGTTCAGGTGATTATTGCGCTGCTGATGAGGACGGAGTAATCATATCAAAGAAAAAGCTTTACTAAGGTTTTTTTTAGAAAATTCTATCTATCAAACTCGCTGCTTTAATAATTCACTAATGGTTTTGCTAGATTATTTTTTTGGAGGTATTTAAGTGAAAAAAAAGAAAGTTTACGATGAGGCATCAATTTCTGTATTAAAGGGTTTAGAACCAGTTAAGCAACGTCCAGGGATGTATACAAAGACAGAAAACCCACTTCATATTCTTCAAGAGATAATAGACAATAGTGCAGATGAGGCTATCTCTGGTAATGCGGATGTAGTTTCAATTCAGTGTTTTGAGGATGGGAGTTTTTCTGTTCAGGATAATGGAAGAGGTATTCCTATTGGTATACACCCAGTAGAAAATATTCCGACGGTTGAGCTCGTTTTTACTAGGCTACATGCAGGTGGAAAATTCAATAAAACAATGAATTCGAGCTATAATTTTTCGGGAGGACTTCATGGAGTAGGCGTATCTGTTACGAATGCCCTTTCAGAAAAAATGGACGTTTCTGTTTTTAGGGATGGATATGAGTGGAACATTACATTCAAAAACGGAGTTGTTCAAGGAAAGTTAACTCGTTTAAAAAAAACAAAAAGAACAGGAACAAAAATTCGGGCTTGGCCAAATTCGAGTTATTTCGACGAATCAAACATCCCACTAAAATTACTTGAACGATCGCTGTTAAGCAAAGCTATCCTATTACCCGGTGTTACTTTCGATTTGTTTGATGAAAAGAAGGAACTTATTAATAGGTGGTGTTTTCCCGATGGAGCAAAGGAATATTTTAACTCAAGAGTTGAAAAAACAAATTTAATAGTCCCAGTTTGGCATTTTGAAAAGTATGTTGACACTAAAGCAGGCTTTAAAAAGGGAGAAGGTTTATTAGTGTTTTTTGCATTTCTTGATGATAAAAAAATTTTTCAAGAATCTTTTGTCAATCTGATTCCTACGACAGGAGCAGGTACGCATGTTTCGGGTTTTAAAGAGGGCGTTTTTTCGGCAATTAAGGGATTTGCGGACAAACAGAATCTTTTTTTAAAAGGTGTAAAGCTAATATCCGATGATGTTTTTCAAAAAGCATGCTTCTTTATTTCATGTAAAATTTTCGATCCTCAATTTCAAGGGCAAACGAAGGAAAGACTTTCAAATCGTGAAACGCAAAAGCTTATTTCTTCGCTGGTTAAAGACGCATATGAGCTTTGGCTTTATAATAACGTTAAGGATGCAAGAAAAATTTGTGAATTTGTAATTACCTGTGCTCAGGAGAGGCAGAGAAACCAAAAGTTAAGCGAAAAAAAGCGTATTTCGAATGTTGCTGTTTTGCCAGGAAAGCTAACTGACTGTCAGTCAACAAATATATTAGAAAACGAGGTTTTTTTAGTTGAGGGTGACTCTGCTGGAGGTTCTGCAAAGATGGGAAGGAACAAGGTTTTTCAAGCTATACTTCCGTTGAGAGGTAAGATTTTAAACAGTTGGGAAATAGATAAGGTAAAATTATTGTCCAACGCAGAAGTAAATAATATTGCAACCGCAATTGGTATTCAAGCACACGATAGCGTTGATCAATACGACGATTCAAGCCTGAGGTATGGGAAGATTTGCATCCTTGCTGACGCGGATGTTGATGGTGCTCATATACAAGTGTTATTGGTGACTCTTTTTTTGAAGCACTTCCCTGGCTTGGTGAAGGAAGGAAGACTGTTTGTTGCAAGACCGCCACTTTATAGAATTGATTTTGAGGGTAAATATCGCAAGGAATTTGGAGAGAAGGTATATATTCTTGATGATTATGAGCTACAGGAAAAAAAGAAAATGTTTTTAAAAAAGAAAGTCCCAGACAATGTTTTTAGAATTTCTCGGTTTAAAGGTTTAGGGGAGATGAGCGCAAGCCAGTTATGGGAAACAACGCTAAGTCCAAAAAATAGAAGGCTGACTAACATATTTGTTGATGATGGGTCTGTAAAAACTACAAATAAAGTTATGAATCTTCTAATGTCTAAAAGCGAAGCACCTGCAAGAAGAAAGTGGATGCAATTAAAAGGTAATCAAGCAGAAATTGATATTTAATATGAAAAAAAAAACTGAAAGAAACTTGAGTTTTCAATTTGAAAAAATAAAGCAAAATAAAGACGCTATTCCTCTAGCAAAATTTACAGAACAAGCATATTTGGACTATGCCTTATCGGTTGTTCATGGACGGGCAATTCCTAAGTTGTCGGATGGTCTAAAACCAGTACAAAGACGTTTACTTTATTCAATGAAGGAAATGTCCCTGAAGAAAACATCAAAGCCAGTAAAATCTGCGAGAGTGGTTGGTGACGTGTTGGGAAAATACCATCCCCACGGGGATCAGTCAGCATATGATGCAATGGTAAGAATGTCTCAAGAATTTGTTATGCGCTACCCATTAGTAGATGGACAAGGAAATTTTGGTTCAAGAGATGGTGATAGTGCGGCTGCCATGCGTTATACAGAGGCAAGACTTACAGGGTTTGCAGAACTTCTTATAGATGAAATTGATATGGGTACCGTACAATTTTTTCCGAATTACGACGGTTCTTTTATCGAGCCAGAAGAATTACCTGCTAGATTGCCTTTGTGTCTTCTAAATGGGGCATCGGGAATAGCGGTTGGATTATCAACAGAGATTCCTCCCCATAATCTTACTGATATTTGCAACGGAATTTTAGAACTAATAAAAAACAAGGCGATTAGTAATTCAGGGTTGTTAAATATTATTTCAGGACCTGATTTTCCTGGTGGAGGACAAATAATTAATCCCAAGTCAGATTTAGAGGCTATATATGCAAATGGGAAGGGAACTTTTAAGGTTCAAGGGAGATGGGAAATTGAGGCTTTACAGAGAGGACAATGGCAACTAGTTTTTTTTGAGTTGCCCCACGGGGTGTCTGTTCAAAAAATTTTGGAAGAAGTTGATGACATCACGTCACCAAAGATTAAAAATAATAAAAAAAGTTTGACTTTAGAGCAAAGCAGGCAGAAAACAGAAATGCTTAATGTCTTAGCAACAGTTAGAGATGAATCCGATAAAAACTGCGATGTAAGGTTGGTGTTTGAGCCGAAAAATTCAAAAGTAGACAAGGAAGTTTTTGTTCATTTATTATTAGCCAAAACTTCATTACGGTCCTCTGTATCGTTAAATTTAATTCTTTTAGGTTTAGATGGAAAGCCTGATCAGATGTCCTTAAAAAACGTTCTCAACGACTGGTTTGAATTCAGGCAAAAGACCGTTAAACTCCGTACTCTGTACAAGCTAAGTATTATTCAACAAAGACTTCATCTTTTACTGGGTAGATTTAAGGTACTTGGGTCCATAGATAGAGTAATTCAAATAATTAGGAAATATAACGATCCAAGAAAAAATCTTATGAAAGAGTTCGCGCTTGATGAAGATCAGGTACGAGATATATTAGAGTTACGTCTGAAGCAGCTTGCAAAATTAGAATTGGAAGTAATTAGGAATGAAATAGATGAAAAGAAAAAAGTTGAGAAGAGCCTTAAGGCAATCGTACGAAATAAAAAAACTATTGAAAGGCAAATTGAAAAAGAACTTTTACTGATAAAAAAAGAGTATGGGGATGATAGAAGAACAATTATTAAAGAGTCTAAGGAAGTAAAATTTGTTTCAGAATTAACAGAAGAATTATTAACGATAATGGTTTCTCATAATGGATGGGTCTATATGAAGCCTGGCCATATTTTTGATCCACAAAATATTCAATTTCGTTCTGGGGATTACTTAAAAATTTTTTTTAGGTCTTCTAATATGGAACATATCGTTGTAGTGTCTACTCTCGGAAGGGTTTATTCTATGCAACTTTTTGATGTTTTTGATTCAAAGGTCCAAGAGGTTCCATTTAGTTCTCTTGTTGAACCAAAAAAAAACGAAAGATTCCATTCATTTCTGATTGGAAAAGATAACCAGCGATTTGCTATTGTTACGTCACAAGGGAAGGGTCTTCGAACAACTATTAAAAATGTTTTATCTAGAAATAAAGCAGGAAAAAGGTTTTTGAACTTAGATAAAGGTGATGAACCAATCGGATTAATCCCGCTTGAAGAGTGTGAACAAGGTTTGGCAATTCTAAGTAAATTTGGTTATTTAAACATTATTGGTTCCGAAAGCGTTAAGGAATTACTGAAGGGTGGAAAAGGGATAAACTTAATGAACCTGAAAGAGGGTGATGAAGTATCATCTGCCGGTACTGTAGGGAACAATGGCCTTTGTTTTCAATGCGAAACAAAAAAAGGGATAAAAAAATCAATAAGACTCAGTAGGAAAAAGTTATTTTCTTTCTTGGGCAAACGGGGCCAGAGAGGGAAGAAAGTTGATACAAAACTACAAATAATAAATATGGATTCAGGCTTGAATTTTTAAAATCAAT
>NYVY01000077.1 GCA_002684875.1 Pseudomonadota bacterium | reverse complement strand
AGAGTATACCTTTGTTCGAATTCTTTTTTAATAATATTTCGTGACCATGGGTCTAAATCATTTCTTCAAATCGCTTCAAAATTTTGGCTTAAAAGTTTTAATCGAATGCAAAAATTTTTTTTCGGCTGTTTGTATTTTGACTATAACACTCAGAATAGCTAGGTTTGGATTAACTACAATGTTTCCGATTATGCAAAGTTAAGCTGGTTTAGTTACCGCTGAGGGGGGATAGATAACATCTGCTCATTATCTTGGGTACTTAATTGGTGTGTTTACAGCATTCACTCGAGAAAGTACTAAAAAGAAAGAACTTTTTCTTTTGCGCTTGCACTAATTATGAACCCTTTTTAAATAAAAAATTTAGCTGAATTGACAGGAGGCTATGATATTCCTATTCTAATAACTGGTTGCCTAATGCTCATAGGTTCATTTTTGTTAATATCTTGGGAGTTTTTTTACAATAAAAAATTATGAATGACTTTTTTCCAATTATTGTAATCGAGGTTTTTCTTATTTTCGGATCAGTTCTTTTGTTTTACTGGTGGAGTATGCGGGACATTAAACGATGGAAGGACAAAAATAGAAAGAAGAAAAAAAGTATTTCGAATGATTAATAAGTTTTTATAGATAATTTGCCATTGTTTGGTATCGCACACACGGCGGTCAACATAAATCGACTCATTTTGAAAGTTGGATTCCAACTTTGTCCAGGATTCTTGGATTTTAGTTTTTTTCCGATGAGGTTGGGCCCAGGATATGATTTTGCGGTAAGCATTTTGTGCATTTTATACCTACAGTCGTATTCTATACGAGCTTCTATTGATACTGCCCCATCTGCACCTCGCTTATATCGTAGGTTTTGATACATCATTACTGATCTTTTAGACCCAGTCGGTTTTATAGTTGTCATATCAGTAAAATATCTTGCAGTTTGAGTTTCACCGACTAATTGCCAGCCAGCGTGGGATTTGGCTGGAATGAAGAGAAAGTTTGCAGAGATGAAAATGGGGACGATCCACTTGCGCAGTTTACTTTTTAAAATAAAAATCATTTTTATTTGTCCAAATCTTGTTTATCTATATCTTCTCTATCTAAACCATAAATACGTCTTTCAATGATTTTTAAAAAACCAGAGGAAGACAAACTCAACCCGTTTGCAAGTTTATGAATTGTTTTTAAGTAAGGTTCTTTATTCCCGTTCTCTAATTCAAGTAGATACCGACCTGGTAATCCAGACCTTATTCCTAGGCTTTTGTGTGTCAGTCCACGAGACATTCTTTGTTGTCTTAACACTTCACAAAAGGCAATGTTAGGTTCCACTTCTTCTTTCATAAGCTTATAATCGGATCAATGGGGCTAACTTTAACAACTTTCGGCTCGAAAGATGCAGCTTTTTCTATTGGAGGATAAATGTTAAAAGTAATCTTTTACGGCATTTTTTTGTTTTTTCTCTTCTTTACCGCTGGTTGTGGAGGAGTTTTATCTTCTTCCGAAAAATATCTTTGCAAAGACTCAAAAGGAACGCTAGATGACTATAGCTTGGTTATTCAGCGGAGTTTTTTTGAAAAATCAAATTTGATGAAAATTCCGAGTAGAGTTGAGGTTTTAGGCACCGACAGGAATATTTGCTATGAGAATGCTGAAATGATATGGGCTGGAGAAGATTGTAGAGGGGAAAGCGGCGAAAACCAGTCATTAGTTTTTTCAAAGAGAACATTAAAGCTAGAAATTAATGTTACGGAGAGTATTGTCCGACGAGCCTCGTGTACGTTGCAGCAGTAAAAACTAAAGATGACAGCTTAGCGTTTTAGAGCGATATAAAAAGCGATAAAAATACGCTCAATTTCGTAGTTAAATTGCTTCGAACCTGACTATTTTGCTCAGTAAATAATTGTTCAGAGCTTTCACGAATATAATTCAGAGGGTGTCGAAAAGATTTAATTGTTATAAGCTTTTTGTAATCACTCTGCTTTTTCAAGAATAACAGCGTAGCTTAAAATTAATTAGAGGATATAATTTGTCAGTTTAATAACGGATTCATAAACAGGTGTTTCTTCATTAAATCGTTTCAAGTTTTGAAGAATTAAAGTGAAATTGCTGGGTGCCCCAATACTTTTTTTTTCGAGGGGTTTATAGAAATTTTTTAGCCAGCCTAATGCTTTTTCTTTTTTTAACACCAGAAAAAGCTATCCGATAATACTGATTAAAAAAACATTCCGTGGGCATTTTTTTTAGTAATTCCTCGCCAAAAAGTGATTGTTTTATTGAATTTTTTGTTTAAAAAGGTGTCACTGTATAGCGAAACATTAGTTTCAGCTGATGTTAGCAACATTGTCAACTTGCAGTAAAAAAATATTAAAGACTAACTAATTTTAGTCGATTTATAAACATGAGCATTTTTTCTATTATCATTTTATCTACTGCCTCTATTTTTTTGGACAATTTGCTTTTGCAGAAATTGAGAAAAGCTGGGAAATTATTACAGTTGATAAAGAAGCGGTCTATTTTGTCGACAGAAACTCGATCATCATTTCAGACGAAGGAATTGGTAGAGTGTGGCAATTAAAAAATTTCAGAGGAATTAAACGGGTTCCTCCTCAATCAATCTCAGCACAGATGGACTATGACTGCAAGGGGCAGAGACAAAGGATTTTTTTAAAACATCATCATTCTGGAGTGATGGCTAAGGGACGCTTAAGGGTTGCAAATACCGAGGGTCAGTTCGATTGGAAGCCTTTGGAAACTGATGTAGTTACAAAAAGAGCTTATTTTATTGTTTGTGGGCAAGAGCCTATTAAAGAACCAAAAAAGGAAAAGTTGGAAACGAAACCAGAGAGTGAACCCAAATCTAAATCTTCAGATTCTAATGACAAAAACAAAATGTCTTGATAGTGTGATGGAAACCGTTATTTACAAGAAGTGATTAATTATTTCTTTTTTTTAAGTTCAATTTGACGGAAGTTTGCCCATATAAATAAAGGTTTCCTGNCCATAAAAATNTTTGTTGTTTCCTTTNTTCTCNCTTTTTGGNATTTCGTACTCTANNGAGTACAANTGTCCAGGAATTTGGTTGGAAGTATAAAAAGTGTANTTTTTCTTACTATAACGTCTATATTTAGNCCTTCCAGCAGAAAACCTCAATGGGTCAGTTGCATAAGGCATGATTGAGAATTTTTTTAGAGTTATTATTTTGCCGTTTATTTCTCTTTTCTCTGAGGAAATTGCTGGGCCCTCAGCTAACGCACCTCGTATTCTTTTTCGAAAATAGTTAGGTTGTCCCCTCGTCAATCTTTGCATTTGAAGGATGTCATATTCTAAGTAGTACAAAATTACAGGATTGCTTTCTGGGTTCAAAATGCTTTTCAGTGATTTTCTTTCTTTGTTTTCTAAAGATACGCCTGTTAAGACAAACCCATCAGAATTATTTTTGAGTTCTATCTGAACAGACTTTCTATCGTAACTGATGGTTTCCCCTTCTCCCTCATAGCGATAAAACAGAGTTTTTGGAGTTTCAATGTTATTGAAATCTTTATTTAAAAAAAGCAATTTTTCAGCTTCAGTTATCTCTTCCTTTGGGTTCAGACCAGTGCCTAATGGTTTTGTGCTACTTTTAATTTGGGCTGACGCTAAATCTCCAGTCACGAATAGAGCAAGGAATAAAAACAAAGAACATAAGGTTTTTAAATTATCAGTTTCGTAAAAAAGCATTTCGATACTGTACCATGCTAGGTATCAAACGGCCATCTTGTATAAATTCATTGGAGTATGCAAAAAACAATCCGATATATTAAAACGTGTAAATTATTTAAATGCAAATGCAATTTGGCCTGACGGTAGTGAAGTATCTTAGACCTTTTCAATTTTATGAATTTAGTAGATGAAGTCGAAAGGGCATGTATAAATTTTTTTTTCAAAGGATATGTGATATCTCCAATCTCCCCGAAATACCGCTCCATTTTCGACAAGAAAACTCTAGCTGAGGCGGTGCTAATTATTGGAGTAGAAGGGGATAACCTTACTCTGATTCTTAGAGTGGTAAAAATTAGGATTTTGGAAGAAAGAAGACGCGTTTCAGTTCGACCAATTCATTCTTGGTAGAGAGTCTACTGATTTATCAGAATTGCATGTTGATGTTAATACTCTTGTTATTAATGGTTAGATTATAGACAAAGTGCAGGGATGCTCCAGTCACTGAATCTTTGACCACATTGCGTGGAAAATACCTTAACTTACTTGCCTTAGAAAACAACTTGGGCCACCAAAAAGCACTCGATATGATTGATTATTCAGTGATATTACCGAACTTTCAGTCTCAGGGTGAAGAAGTTTTCCTCATAATATTCGCAGTATTTTTATTATTTTTATCTTGTTTTGTTTTGCAATTCTTTCTACATCGAAAAAACTAGGGTTTTTAATAAAAAGATCGTAAGATTTTCTTGTAGAGAGGACGCTAGATTATAAGTGAAGATAATAGTTTTTTTATGCGATACTAAACCAACTGGACTTACGTCATGAGTAAATATATATTAAAAAGTTTTTTATTATTGCTTTTTTCAATAGCGTACGCTGAAAAACCGCTTTACGTTGTGAAAAATGGTAAGGTTGATGCAGCTACTGAAAAAGGATTTAAGGTATGGCGGGCAGCTGCGTGTGGGAGATGTCATGGCAATAACCAGCAGGGATTAGTTGGTCCATCTCTAATCGCTTCCCTAAAAGACTTGACGTATGACGAATTTATAATAGTTTTGATAAAAGGTAGGGCTACGAACGGAATGCCTGGTCATCCGCATCTCAAACAGGTTGACAAGGTGACTGGCAAAAGGCAAGTGGAACTTTTATATTCATACTTGAAGGGTAGGTCAGATGGGAAGGTCCCAAAAGGGAGAGTCCGTTCTTTTGAAAAATGACACAAATTTTAAAAATCAAAAACTTAGTTTTAGTGCTTGCATTGATTTTGATACCCTTGAGTGTCAGCCAAAGTGCAGGGGAATCCTTTGATGAATGGACGACTTTGAGGGTCTGTGCTGATCCCAATAGCATGCCTTTATCAAATATCAATGAAGAAGGTTTTGAAAACAAAATAGCGCAGCTGTTTGCAAAAGATTTAGGTTGGTCTTTAAAGTACAAGTGGTTTCCGCAGAGACTAGCTTTTTTCAGAAATACGATCAGATCAGAAGACCCCAAATCACAAAGTGGCTATGCATGTGATGTCGCTATCGGAGCCTCGCCTGATCCTGAAGGCGCTGTAGGGACAAAGACTTATTACACATCCACTTGGGTTTTAGTAATTCCAGATACTGCCGAGTTTAAATTGGTCAAAACTTCGGATGACCTTTTAACTTTGGATAAAACTGTGCTAAAAACTCTCAAATTTGGGGTTTTTCAAGGGACACCTGGAGCTGATTGGATAGTAAAAAATGGATTGGCTGGCCAAATGGTACCTTTTGTTAGAATGCCAAGTGATCCAAAGGATTACCCTGGGTTAATTATTGAAAAAAACTTAGCAGCAGGCGATATTGATATCGCTATTGCATGGGGACCAATTGCGGCTTACTCTGCCTTGAGAGTAAAAAAAAGGAAAGTTAGATTGATTCCCATGATCGGTGATAGAGAAATTAGAACCGACTATTCCATCGCTATGGCTGTTCGTTACAGTGAACCTGAATGGAAAAAAACTATTGAAGCTTTAATAAAGAAGCATAGGACAATGATCGATCAAATTATTAATGGGTATGGTGTACCGATCGTGATGAGTGATGGATCCGTGAGTATCGGAGACAGTATTTATACAAGGCAAAAGAAAACAAATAGTAACGCTGGGTTTTAACTTATTTTTTTGCGCACGTTCCCACTAGGCAATAAGTTAGAGATAGTGTTATCATGTAAACAATATTGAGAAGGCATGGAAAATTGTAGCCAATTTAATAAATGGTAGCCCCTGGCATGCGGGATATAGGTCAATTCAAGGTTAAGGTAACGGGCGTAGGCCTATTGATTTTTTTCTGATGGTGATTATAGTATAAAAATAATTTCCTATGGCGAAGATAAAACACTAATCAAATATCGGTTGAAAAAGTCAGGTAATATTCCTGTAATCAAACATAGTGGAATAATCAAACTTGGAAGAATTGATGGAGATAATACAGTAATTATTTATAAAAGTGCTTTTTACAGAAAGTATTTAAATAACGAACCTCCACCTGAGGAAAACGATGAGGCATCAATTCATGTCATTAGCGACACTTTAAAAATAAGATTCGGTAAGGATAAAGAGGTGTTAGAAGATTAAGATGTTGGTCATTTTTTTGAAAAGGTATTTCATTTGGAATTAAAAGAAGTCAAGGTTGTGATTGAAGCTTTACTGTTGGCCAGTGATGTTCCCCTGTCTGAAAAAAAAATATCTAGTATTCTAGATAACAATTTAGATAAAAAAATCGTATTAAATTGCTTGATCGATATTCAAAATGAATGGGAAGAAAAGGGACTGGAACTTGTGAGCACATCTCTAGGATGGAGATTTCAGACCAAAAGGGAGCTTTCCACTTTTATCCAAAAGCTACAGCCCGAAAAATCTATAAGATACTCAAGAGCAATGATGGAAACTTTGGCTATTATTGCCTACAGGCAGCCTGTAACAAGGGCTGATATAGAATCGATTAGAGGCGTTAATGTCTCATCACAGATAATTAGAAACCTAGAAGAAAAAAATTGGATCGAATGTGTTGGACAAAAGGAAGTGTTAGGAAAACCTTTGTTATATGCAACAACAAAGAGTTTTTTAGCAGATCTTGGCTTACGTTCTTTAAATGAATTACCGCCGATACCTAGTGAGAAAATAGAAACAGGAAGCAGCAATGAAGATGAGATTTTAATATGACTGATAGTCCTGAAGAAGAGTCTATTCCGTTTTTATCGGATTATGAAAAGCCTGTCGCTTTATCACTAGATAACAACAGCAAAAACGGAAGGCACAAGGGAGGGTTAGAAAGAAAAGTGCCTGAGACGCCAAAACTACATAAAGTGTTAGCTGACGGAGGTATGGGGTCGAGGAGAGAAATGGAGGATTTGATCTTAGCGGGGAGGATATCAGTTAATGGTTCACCCGCACATATTGGACAAAGGATAATTCATACTGATCAAGTGAGAATTAATGGAAAGTTGTTGAGGCTAAGAATTGATCCCCCTCCTATCAGAGTTCTTGCATACCACAAAAAAATTGGAGAAATTGTTTCAAGAAACGATCCAGAGAAAAGACCGTCAGTATTTAAAAATTTACCCCGTTTTAAGGGTGGGCGTTGGGTGGCTGTTGGACGCTTAGATATCAATACCGAAGGGTTGATTTTATTTTCCAATTCTGGTGATTTAGCAAATAGACTGATGCACCCAAGAAATGAGATTGAAAGGGAGTATGCAGTGCGATTATTTGGGGAAGTGTCCGATGAAAAGCTTGAGAGGTTAAAAACAGGTATTCAATTAGATGACGGGTTGGCTAAATTTAATAAGATCGATTTTGTGGGTGGGAGTGGTGCGAATTGTTGGGTCAGAGTGGTTATTTGTGAAGGAAAAAAAAGAGAAGTCAGAAGATTGTTTGACGCAGTCAGTATTACTGTTAGTAGGTTAATTAGAATTAGATATGGTGTAGTCTCGTTACCTAGCAGCCTTAGGAGAGGAAAATCATTGGAACTTCCTATGAACTCGGTTGAGGAATTGCTAAAAACAGTAGGATTAAGACAGAAGAATTCCAAAAGAGATAGTGGTGGATATGGAGCTTCAAAAACTACTCCAAGAGATGGTTCAAGGAAAAAGAAGTTCTTTGAAGACAGGGGTAAAAAAAAGAATTCCGTATACAAAAACAAATTTAGAGGTTCTTCAGCAAAATTTGAGGGAGGAGGCAATGGTGACTTTGGGCCTGAGCCAGAGATAGTTGATGAGGATATGCAACCAAGAGGAGCAGACGCTCACTTGTCTAGATTGGGTGGTCCAATGAAAAAATTTAAAACTGGTGCAAAAAGACCAGATCCTCTCCAGACTTCTTGGGGTTCGGCTCGTACGAATGATGAAACACTAAGCGGAAGGCCAGCAAAAAAGAGGAGTGGGAATATAAACATAAATGGCAATAAAAAAGGACGACGATCGTCTAGAAAGGCTAGAATTAAAGACAGTTAAGTAAAACAATATGTTGCTGAATCTATTTCCTTAAATTAGAATTTAAAAAGGGCATTTTGCCCTTTTTTATTTTTGGGAGATTGTTTGTATCACGATAAATGGGAAAAGGTTGTAACTGATATAGCTGCTGGCATGGGTTACGAGGTTGTTGATTTGGACTTTTGTCAGTCAGGGCTTGTCAGAATATTTATTGATGTTTTAGGGTTTGAACGGGAGATAAACGTGGGAGACTGCGAACAGCTAACTAAACAGCTTATATACCAGTTACCAGTTGAAGGGTTAAGTTTTGATAGGTTAGAAGTATCTTCTCCAGGTGTTGACAGAAAACTGACCAAAATAGGACATTTTGAGAGGTTTTTGGGATGTAAGGTTAAAGTTTGTTTAAAAGAGCCATTAAAGGGGCAAAGAAATTTTGAAGGTGTGTTGGAAAGAGATGAGTTTGATACGGACACAATCAATCGTAAAAGTTCATCGGGAAATAGTTTTTCAATTAGGGTTGAAAGGTCAGATTTAGATATGACTCTTTCATTTTGTGTTGAAGACTTGTCTTCAGCACGTCTCGTGGGTGAGACATCAGTTAAGAGGCGAAAGTATGAGTAAAGAGGTTTTAATTTTAGTCGATGCGCTTGCAAGGGAAAAAAATGTTGAAAGAGAAATTGTTTTTCAATCTTTAGAGAGCGCATTAGCTTCTGCTACAAAAAAAAGATTTTCCATCGATTCAGATATTGTGGTTCGCATTGATAGGGCTAATGGTGAGTACGATGCTTTCCGTAGATGGAAAGTGGTAGAGGATGATGAATTTACGAATGATGAATATGAAATTACCTTAGACGGAGCAAGACAACAGATTGAAGGTATTGAGGTTGGTGATTTTATTGAGGAAGAGTTAGAACCAGAAAAATTTGGCCGAATTGGAGCTCAAGCGGCAAAGCAAGTCATAACTCAAAAAATTCGGGAAGCAGAGCGAGAACAAGTTCTCAATGACTTTTTGGAACGGGGGGAGTCTATTGTTTCGGGGACTGTGAAAAGAATGGATAGAGGAGACGTTATTATTGAAGCTGGAAAAGTTGAAGCAAGGTTGCCAAAGGATCAAGTAATACCAAAAGAAAATCTGAGGCCTGGTGATCGGGTAAGGGCATTTTTACTCAAAGTTGATAGAGCACAAAGAGGTCCCCAGGTTATTCTTTCCCGCACGTGTCCTGAAATTATAATGAAATTGTTTGAGTTAGAAGTTCCTGAAATTGAACAGGGTTTAATGACAATTAAGTCAGCTTCTAGAGATCCAGGAGTTAGGGCTAAAATTGCAGTGCATACGACTGATAAAAGAATTGATCCGATAGGAACATGTGTTGGGGTAAGAGGCAGTAGAGTTCAGGCGGTAACTCACGAATTATCTGGTGAGCGAGTCGATATTGTCCTTTGGTCTGAGGACCCTGCTGAGTTTGTTATTGGAGCGTTAGCACCAGCAAATGTTAGTCAGATTGTTGTTGATGAAGAAGGACAGTCAATGGATGTAGTGGTTGAAGAAAGTGAATTGGCCGTTGCAATTGGCAGAGGCGGCCAAAATGTTCGGTTAGCGTCAGAACTTACTGGGTGGCAAATTAATATTTTGACCGCGGATGAGTCTGAGAAAAAGAGTGCGTTGGAAAAGGAGGATGTATTAACCTTGTTTACGGAAAAGCTAGACGTAGATGAAGATGTTGCTTCAATTCTAGCTGATGAAGGATTTACAAGCCTTGATGAAATAGCTTATGTTCCTGTTTCCGAGATGCTTGACATTGAGGCGTTCGATGAAGAGACAGTTAATGAATTAAGAACTAGGGCACGAAACTCTTTGCTTACTGAGGCTATTGTGGCTGAAGAGAAATTACAAGCGACTAAGTCAGATTTGTTTGAGGTTTCGGGTATGTCAAATGAGTTAGCCGCACAGTTGGGTGAAGCTAAGATTTTAAGTAGAGATGAGTTAGCGGAATTATCAGTTGATGAACTTGTTGAAATGATAGAAATTGAACGTGAAAGAGGTAGTGATTTAATAATGCAGGCAAGAGCTCATTGGTTTGAGTCTGAAATTGAAGCTGAAGGAAATTCGGAGAAAGAGGAGGAGTCTAGTGTCAATAAATAATAGTGTAAACGACTTTGCTGCCGAACTGAAAGTACCAGTTGATACCCTCCTTGATCAGCTGTCTTTGGCGGGAGTTCCAAAAAAAGAGGGAACGGACTCAATTTCTGAAGAGGATAAAGAAAAACTTCTTGCAACTTTAAGAAAATCTCATCGTACGAACGATAAACCCGTTCAGAGAAAAAAAATTACATTGACGAAAAGACATACGTCGGAAATAAAACAAGCAGATCCATCTGGTAAGTCAAGAACAATACAAGTCGAGGTAAGGAAAAAAAGGGTTTTCGTAAAAAAACCAGTAAATAATGAAAAAACTGAAGATGGAATTACCATCGAAGGTCCTAGTGATAGTTTTGACGAAGATCAGACACAGCAACAACTAAAGGAAGATCATTCAGGAGTGGAAATTGTTGAAAGTGGGAATGATATATCTAAGCAGATTGAAGAAGTTAATAAGGGTAACGATAGTAGTGGGAAAAAAGATTACGTAGAAGGAGATAGTGAGAAACACCTGGATGATCTCGATAAGTCAACAGTAGACACTGAAGTAGCAGAAATAAACGCATATATAACGTCTGATAAAAAAGAAGACAAGAAAGCTAAAGACAACAATTTAAAAGAAAAAAAATCAAAGGAAGGTGGTACTTTAAAAGTCACGTTGCCCGTCGATAGGGAGAAGGTTACCAACAAACAGAAAAAAAGTGAAAAGTCAGTTAAGGCTGCGCAACTATCTTCGACATGGAAAGAAGAACAGCAAAAGAAAAGAGCCATTAAAACAAGAGGAGATTTATCAGGGGGTGGTGGTTGGCGTCCTCAGCATAAGCACAAGCCCAGGTCAAATTCTGGTGGTCAAAAGAAAATCGAAGAGGCACAGCCTGTTGAGCTTGTAGTACGCGAAGTAAATGTCCCAGAAACAATCACTGTCGCAGATTTAGCTCATAAAATGGCTTTTAAAGGTAGCGAAGTAATTAAAATACTTATGAAAATGGGTCAGATGGTCACGATAAATCAAGTTCTTGACCAGGAAACTGCGATGATAGTTGTTGAAGAAATGGGCCATAAGGCTTTAGCCGCTAAGCTCGATGATCCTGAACTTTTTTTAGAAGAAAGTGAAATTGACAAGTCAAAACAAAATTTAGAACAGAAACATAGGCCACCAGTAGTTACGATAATGGGCCATGTAGACCATGGTAAAACGTCTTTGTTAGATCTTATTCGTCGGACCAAGGTTGTCGATAGTGAAGCTGGAGGAATCACTCAGCACATTGGCGCATACCATGTTGTAACTGATAAAGGAACTATAACGTTTTTGGATACCCCAGGACATGAGGCTTTTACGGCGATGCGTGCGAGGGGAGCAAATGCAACCGACATTGTAATACTAGTGGTGGCTGCTGATGACGGAGTAATGCCTCAAACTAAAGAGGCTATTGCACACGCAAAGGCTGCGGAAGTACCAATCGTCGTAGCCATCAATAAGATTGATAAACCTGATTCTAATATGGAGAGGGTTAGGGGAGAATTGATTGCTGAAGAGGTTGTGCCAGAGGATTTTGGAGGCGATTCCCCTTTTGTACCAGTTTCGGCAAAAACTGGAGTAGGATTAGAAGAGCTTTTGGATAATATTTTGTTACAGGCAGAAGTTTTAGAGTTAAAGTCTCCAGTTGAAACAATGGCTAAAGGATTGATTGTTGAGGCAAGTATTGACAAGGGAAGGGGTCCAGTTGCTTCGGTTTTGGTTCAGTCTGGGACTCTTCGAAAAGGTGACGTCATTTT
>NYVY01000076.1 GCA_002684875.1 Pseudomonadota bacterium | reverse complement strand
AGAGACTTTTGAACACAGCCACGAAAAACCAAAACATTATCGCCTTTAGCAGTGCGAACTTGCCCTTCTTTCAATGACCTTATATTTGTCTTACCAGTTTTGGTTGGTAGGAAATATCTAAATTTTTTAGGGATAATTAGACGAAAAAACTTTAGAGTGTAAATTGAGAGTCCAAAAATATTTGAAAGAAATAATTTTCGAGCTATAAACCGAGACAGCTGAAGGAAAACAGGTCGTTTAATCTGTTTTTCCAGAAAGGGCTTGCCAAGTTCGTAAATTTGGGAATACTTCACACCGCTTGGACACGTTGTTTCACAATTTCTACATAATAAACATTTATCCAAATGCCTTAAAGTTTCTTTTGAAGTTGGTTTTTCTTCTAAAAGGTCTTTAATAATCGATATTCTCCCCCTTGGGCCATCCCGTTCGTCCCCTAGTGTTTGGTAAGTGGGGCATGTCGCGTTGCAGAAGCCGCAGTGGACGCATTGACGTATAAGTTTTGAAACCTTAACAGCATTTTCTTTGTTACTGTAATGAGGCCCGATATTGACATGCATTTAGAAAAAACCTTTCAAAACCTGTATCTTTCATTTGTTAAATTTGGTTTGTGCTTTATCATTAACCATTATATCAACGATTATTGTTTAACCTAAAGGAATAGACATAAAAAGCCGTGGAAAGTTTTCTATCCTATTTTTAACGATTCCGATTCACTAAATATTTTTATGATAAAAGTAAAAAGATATTTTGTTTTGTCAGTTCTTGCTCTCTATTGGGGTGGGGGGTATTGTAACGAGCAAAGTCTAAAGTTCGGCATTTGTGAGACTCAGTCTAATTGTGAAAGATGTATTGAGTCTTTTAGTTTTACCCTGGTGCCTGATTTTCCCTCAAGAAGAGTGGTTGCCATAGGCTTTGATAAAGGGGGAAAGGCGATTTGGAGGGAGTACAAAAAGTGTCAAATGGAAAATTCGGAAAACTGGAGATGTACAGGTTTTCATGGGGACTATGTTTCCAGAAACGGGATAGTTGTTTTAGAGGATAATGTTAGAACATATTATCCGCAAAGAGGGTTAGAGATTTGTAACTTCTCAGAATAATGTTTTTTAAAAAATTGTCAATTATCAGAAAAAGTTACCCTTTTTGTACTAAGGCTGTAGTAATTTTTAAAAAAAGGTGAGTTAGTAGTAAATTACATCAATTAAGATTGGCATATTTACTGGTCATGGATCAAGTTCAAATGAACTGTTTAAAATTTAAATTTTGCTTTGTAAAATATTTCTACTACTGGATTTTTTTTCTTTCGTTAAACGCTTGTTTATCCAGTTTAATGGCACAGGATTTCTCTGGTTTTTTTGACATAAAAAAAAGGCCAAGTACTAACGAATTTACCCAATCTCAAAACTTGGAATTAGAGCTTGTTTCCAGTCACAAAATAATCACACCAGGTCAAAGTTTTGACTTAGGAGTAAGGTTAACACACGAAAAAGGATGGCATACTTACTGGCAAAACCCTGGAGATACAGGGTTGCCGACAACCATCAAATTAAACTTTTCAACGAATAAAAGTTCTTGGAAAGCAGGTCCAATACAATGGCCTGCTCCTACGAGGTTTATAGTTGGTTCATTAGCAAACTATGGTTATGAAAATGAAGTAATACTAATTAAGCGGGTGGTTGTACCCAAAGAAATTGTAGATAGCTCCGTTACAGTTACCGCTAGCGTGGCTTGGTTAATTTGCAAAGAAGTTTGTATCCCAGGGAATAAAGATTTGTCGTTAAGATTAGACATTAAAGACTCTAGAGCGATACAAGTATCTGAAAACTTTTTGGATATAAAAAAAGTAAAAGCCAGTAACCCTGGGTATACCGATGATTTTTCAAAGAATATTTTTTATTCTACTGACGGTAGCACTAATAGTTTTATTTTGTACGGGTTGGGAAATAAAACACTTGAAAACTTAGAATTTTTTCCTCTTTTCAAGAATTTTATTGTTTCAGCAGCTGATCAAAAATATTCAAACCTGGTAAATAAAAAAACCAATCAATTGGGGTGGGCTCTTTCTGTAAGACTTGTTGAAAATCCAAGTCGTGATATTAAAAAACGAGAAAAATTACTAGGTCTAATTCGGTATAACACAAACAAAGCAGATTACATTTCCATAAATTATAAAAATCTTAACAAAGACGATTACGAATTTAAGGAAGAGGCGATTAAGAAGTTTTCAAGTGAAGGGATTTTTTATGATGTAAATAATTTAAAAGAGAATAATTTATTCATAGTGTTATCCTTTGCTTTTTTTGGCGGAATTATTCTTAATTTGATGCCTTGTGTATTTCCAGTTATTGGTATAAAAGTAATGAGTCTTCTCGACACTGAAAAAGGTAATTCTTCTAGGAGAATGAATGCATTATTTTTTGCATTCGGTGTTGTCTGTTTTATGCTAGCTTTTGCATTTTTATTCATTATTATCAAAAGTAGTGGAGAGACAGTGGGGTGGGGGTTTCAAATGCAAAGCTCTCCAGTCGTTTTAGGGTTGATCTTTCTTTTTTATTTTATGGCATTAAATTTCTTTGGGTATTTCGAAATAGGAACCAGTTTTATAAACTTATCAAGGTTTGATAAATATTCTGGACCAGTTGGAAGTTTCCTCAGCGGAGGTTTAACTGTCCTCGTAGCTACCCCATGCACTGCTCCTTTTATGGGGACTGCTTTGGCTTATACTCTTTCTTCATCTAATTCGGAGTTGGTGTTAGTTTTTTTAATTTTAGGGTGCGGCATAGCTTTTCCTTTTTCAATCTTAACTTTAAGTCCCAAGTTGATAAAAATATTACCTAAACCTGGGGGATGGATGGTGAAGACCCGTGAGTTACTGGGATTTCCAATGTTGCTCTCAGCTGGTTGGTTGTCTCTTATATTTGTCGAACTGGAGGGAAAAAATGTTTTACTACCGTTAATATTAGCTTTGCTCTTGGTTTTTTTCCTTTTTTGGTTTGATAAAAACATTGTGGTTCAAAAAACAAAGACCAAATTCTATTTTGTGATTAAAGTAATCAAAGTTTGTATTTTTATTTTCGTATTTTTAGTTGTAAAAAAATTAATACAACCTATAATTTCGGACAGTGGACCTACCTTGAACACTCAAAACAGGGTTATTAGCGAACTAAGTTCAAAAACTAATGTTTTAGAGTGGAAGGAATGGAAAAAGGGATTGCCAGAAAAATTTTTAGCTAATGGAAAGTCGGTTTTTATAGATTTTACGGCAACTTGGTGTATCACCTGTCAAGTTAATAAAGTTAGGGTTCTTGAAAATGAAGATGTAAAACAGTTATTTCTAGATAAAAAAGTAGTCTTGGTTAGAGCTGATTGGACTAAGAAAAGTAAAGAAATTGAAGAAGAGTTGAAGAGGTTTGGTCGATTAGGGGTCCCGTTAAATGTTTTTCTTGCGCCAGGAAAAAAAGCTGTAGTGCTATCGGAATGGTTAACTAAGCAGGATGTAAGTAATCTCATGATTAGTCAAGATTAAGATCTAAATTATAATTTCTGGTATAATCCGAATCTTTGAGAAAAATTATGCTGCATAAAATAAAATCACTAACATTTTTATTGTTCTTTTGCATTATCGTCGGATGTGGAATGGAGGTTCCTCCGGATAACGAAAAAAAGCTTAGAATCACAGCTATACCAGACGAAAATCCGACAGAGCTTTTAAGAAAAGCAACACCCCTCATGAAATACCTTGAGAGGGAAACAGGGCTGGAAGTAGAGTTTTTCCCCGTCACTGACTATTCGGCAGCTGTCGAGGCACTAGTAAATCGTAAAGTTGACTTAGCATGGTATGGAGGCTTTACGTTCGTTCAGGCATTTCAAAGGTCGGGTGGCAATGTAGTACCCATAGTACAAAGAGAAGAGGATAGTAAATTTAGGTCAGTTTTTATAACGTCAGACCCTTCAATAAAAAGTTTGAATGATTTAAATGGCGTGACTTTTTCATTTGGTTCTCAAAGTTCGACCAGCGGGCACCTTATGCCCAGAACGTTTCTTCAGGCTGCTGGAGTAGATCCAGAATCAGATTTTAAAAAAATAGCTTATAGCGGAGCCCACGATGCAACAGTTGCTTCTGTAGGGTCAGGAAAGGTCCAGGCTGGAGCATTAAACCAGAAAGTTTGGGAAAAGTTAAAAAATGAAAACCGAGTGCCTAAAGGTACTCGAGTATTTTTCACAACTCCAAATTATTTTGATTANAANTGGACTGTTCACAAAGAGGTCAATAAGGAAACCATAAAAAATATTACCGATGCTTTTTTGAAATTGGATAATGAGATTGAATCTGACCGAGTAATTCTTGAGCTACAAAGGGCGACAAAGTTTATTCCTACAAATGTTAAAAATTATGAGGNNATTGAAAAAGCCGCAAAAAAAGCAGGTCTTTTGAATTAAAACGTCCAATTGTGTCATATCGAATTAAGTAATTACGTAAAGAAGGTCAGGGATTCCTTTACAGAGAATTCGAAATTTATTNTAAANCAAATTAATTTAAAAATTAATTATGGGGATAAAGTGGCTATCGTTGGGCCCTCTGGTGCAGGTAAGACTACCNTGTTAAAGGCAATGGTTTTTTCTGATCCTCCGTCAACGGGAAAAATTTTAGTTAATGGTAAGAATCCATGGGCGATGTCCAGGTCTAAACGACACGGTTTGAGAAAACAGTTCTTTTTTGTGCCTCAGGAGAATCCTTTTCCAAACCGTCAAAGTGTNTATCACGCTGCTTTAGGAGGCCTTTTACCTTCCATGAATGCACTAGACAGTTTCATAAATTTATTTTATCCACGTCATTTAAATGATATTTCGAATGTGCTATCCAAGTTCTACATAGAAGATAGGGTTTTTGAAAGGGTAGATAAATTATCTGGCGGAGAAAAGCGACGGATCTCTCTGTCAAGAGCGATTTTATCGAANGCATCATTCTGGGCATTAGANGAACCATTATCTGGTCTCGATACTGGNTTGGCTAGAGATGTTATGAATATTTTATTGCAAACATCAACTGACAGATCNTTGACGTTTGTTTGCAGTCTTCATCAGGTTGATATTGCCCTAGGGTATTTTTCCAGAATAATTGGGATTAAAGAGGCAAGCATAGTTTTTGATCTCGCACCTGAACAAGTNACAGATGAAANCATGANAAAAGTTTATGAAAGGTAAAAGAATGTTTGTTTCTCTTACTAAAAATCATATGGTGGACAGAAATCTNATCATTGGTCTAGTGTTGATTGTTTTGTTTGTTCCTTTATTTCCAGCTTCTGAATTTTATCCNTGGAGACTGTTCGATGATAGAAACTTTGACATTACGCTTAAATTTCTATCGAGTTTTTACCCTCCNAAGGTAGATGTAGAATTTTTATCCATTATTTTTTTTGGTTCCCTTCAAACCATTGCAATTGCAACAGTTGGTTTGGTTTTTGCGCTTATAATTGGTGTCCCAGCATCATTGTTAATTACAAATGTTTTGTCATTTTCGAAGATAGAACAGGAGAAAACGTCTTTTACAGGTTTCGGAAGATATGCGATTCGATTAGTTCTGATTATGTTACGTAGTATTCCAGAAATAGTTTGGGCTTTAATTTTTGTAAGGGTTGTGGGGCTTGGCCCCATGGCTGGTATTTTAGCAATAGGTTTAACGTATGGAGGGATGCTAGGAAAAGTGTATGCAGAGATTTTGGAAAGTGCTGCTGGAATTAAGCATATTCAAGGAATGCAAATTGGATATAGCCGTTTTCAAATTTTAGCTTATGTTCTTATACCTCAAAGTTCCTTGGAATTGGTATCCTACACTGTTTATCGATGGGAGTGTGCGATAAGATCGACAGTTATCATGGGGTTTGTTGGGGCGGGAGGCCTAGGTTTTCAGTTAGAGAGTTCTTTGAAAATGCTTCAAGGCGGAGAGGTTCTCACTATCCTTATTGCTTTTGTAGTCTTAGTCTGGTTAGCAGATCAATTTAGTAGTTTAATTAGAAGATCAGTAAGATGAAAGTCTTATCAACTGTTTTGATTCTATCTTTAGTAACTAGTAGTTTTATGTGGGTAAATATTGGGCTTTACGAATTCTTAAATTTTGAAAGTATAAAAGCAATTGGAAGATTTATTGACGAGTTCTTTCCTCCTAATCTAGAAAAAACTTTTTTAACTAGTGTCGCTATTGCACTTTATGAAACTTTAGCAATGTCAATTTTAGGAACATTTTTCGCGACAATATTTGGATTAACTATTGCATATATGATCGTTGAAAACAAAAAGTCCGTTTTAGATAAATTTCAATCGAGTATTTTTAGAGGTTTATTAAATATTTTACGTAGTATTCCTGAGGTGGTTTGGGCTGCTATTTTAATAATTAGTGCAGGATTAGGCCCTTTTACAGGCTGCTTGGCAATAATAATTCATACAACTGGTGTGTTAGGAAGGCTTTTTACCGATGCTTTTGAAAACTGTACTCCAATCTCATCGAGAACTTTAAGAGTGAATGGTTGCAGTTTTTTTCAGTGTTTTATTTACGGGAAATTTTTTCAATTAACCCCACAAATACTTAGTTATGTACTTTACAGATGGGAGAATAATATTAGAGTTGCATCAATTTTAGGTATAGTAGGAGCGGGTGGA
>NYVY01000075.1 GCA_002684875.1 Pseudomonadota bacterium | reverse complement strand
TATTGTCTACTATCATATAAGCTATTAACTTAGATATAAAAACTAAATTCCATCGATCAAAAATGGTCTTTAGATTATCTAGATTGGTTCCTGTCATCTTTTTTAGTAAACTTTCTTTTTTTTCTAAGCGTGGGATTGGAGTCTCCCAAATATTCAACTTAGCCTTTTTTGTTTTTAGAAAAAGATCACTAATATCCTCCAAAGACTCACTCGCTATACTATCATTTCTTAAATTTTTAAGAAGACGCGTATTATCAAAAAGTTTTATTTTCTTACAGTACATTCTTTCTTGAAAAAAAAGGTCTTCTAATGTAAGACTAAGACTATGCGTTATAACAGAAAGCGGGACTGATATTTTTTCAACATATAATCCATTAGTCCAATAATTTTCGTAATCATATCTCGAAACATCAAAACGTTCGTAAAAATGAAGTGGAAATGTTTTATCAAAAAATAGAAAGAAATCGCTCCAGTCCTTTTTTAAAGCACCTGACAATAATATATGTTGCGATGACTTGTTTGGTAATATCCATAGAGGCTTCTGTAATGGGAATTCTCGACTGACTGCTATCCCAAAATCAATTAAAAATAATTTGTACTCTCCTTTAGAACCATCTTTCAAGAGGGTTAAATTTCTTAGCGCCACATCAAAGTGACTCACCCCATATAAAAAAATATTTTTTACAATTGTAATAATCCTAATCGCAATATCAATCTTCATATCTAGGCTTATATCATCTTTTATGGAAGATAAACTTATTCCAGTATTCTCCATACTTATTTTTTTTTCAGAAAATATACACTCCTTAATAAGTGGAACAGATGCTCTTCTTTGATTTAGATATGACATTATTTGAAACTCTCTAAAATAAGAATAAGAGTTTTCAAACCGTTTTTCGAAATAATTCAATTTTTCCCTTCTACCAAAGCAACACAGGCTGATTTGTCATCAAAACTACCTCGTTCTTCAGACAGTCTAATGACAGAAGCTAAAAGAGTTTTTAGTTTGATAGTGGCATTAATACATTCACCTATACTGTTTAGCTCAAAAATAATATCTCTTTCATCAATATAATTACCCACTCCATCCGACATCATTAGTATCAGAAGATCTTTTTTTCTATCTATTATTTGATAGTTAACCCTCTCAAAAAGATCAGTTCCGATTAACTGCCATGGGTTTCCTTTGCTATCAACGTCTCTTGGCATTTCAGTAAATAGTTCCCAGGACTGAAAATTATTTCTTATGTATACCTGAGCGTAACTGTCTCCCACTGAAACTATTTCACAATCTTTTTCATTTACTGCTAAACTCACGAGTGTTGATGCTCCGCCAGAGGAATAATCAATACCCTCATTGTTTAACGTGGTTGTTATATTCCGAATAGCACCTACCCTATCTGTTTCCGAGACTTTTATCAAATGGAAATTTTTTGAAAACCTTCTTGACAAATTAGCAGCGAAGATGCCGCTTTTTTTACATGAGTTAGCCCCGTCACACAATGTCATTACATTTTTAAATCGATAACCAGCATCAAAATTTTCATATTTTCGAGTTCCACCGTTAATATTCATAACAAAATGAAACCCCATTTTTAATTATTTATAGTTGGTATCGGTGTTTTAGTTTGCAACGGTTTTCCTTCCCTCTTTTTATATTGAATCTCTAAAACAGGGAATTTTGCAGGATCAACATTTCCACTTATCGGGCCGGTACTATCTACGGGAAAACCAAAATAAAGTCTCTCCCCAACGTTACGAAGAAGGTAATTCCTGCCTCGCACTAATATTTCGCCATCCATAGTACGGCAAGTCAAACTTGCCTGATCTGGAATAAAATAAAAGATATCCTCAAGGATTGAAAATACAAAGAGCTGATGGCGAGATACATACTTAGAATTAATTACAATTGGTTGAATACCGTATTGCACACACGATGCATCAGGATATCTCCCTATCAGGGCTGGTAATGACACCTTTAAATCTCGATGGCCATCTTTATCAGATATAAGAAGTCTAGTCTGAACATCGGCTCTCGAATCAGTGCTGCCTGATTTTATGCTAGATAAGGATTCCTTATCTTTTTCTTCGGGAATTTTTTCAGGACGACCTAAAGTTGCATAAGCCGAAAAACATATTTTTTTACCCTTCAAGGAAATTATAAACTTCTCATCCTCTGTACTCTTTTCCAGACTCTCCGTATCAACCCTAAAAATAGGAAGAAAACTATCCTCTACCTTCACAGTAGCCCCCCTACTAGAATGATACTCTTTCTCTAAAAATTGTTTGCAAAACTCTTTTCTAAACCCCTTATTAATATTCTCATGAACTCTAAAAAACTCTTCTAAATTCTGAGCAATCTCGACATCATTTGGAATAAAAGTTAGCGAAGTTAATGGAAAATACGAATCTAAAAGAATTGTTTTTAAGTATTTTCCTTCAACATGATTGATAGCATTAGTAATAGCATCTGATGTTGCAGCTTTTAACTCTACGATCAAACTATCTACGAAATTTTCTTGATTGTTTGACTCTATTACACTAGGTTTATCTTTTTGACCACCTTTTAACCATTTTAAAAATGTCATAACTTAACCTTTTTTACTTCTACTATCTCAAAAACTAGATCTCTATCTTTTGATTGATGTATATTCTTTAGAATAAATACTTCTTTTAAATATTTGTCAAAATCATCTAACTCATTTACTTGCTCATAGAAAATTTCCGTAAATTCATCTTTCGCAATATTTTTATATACATGTTCTGGAATATTTGCAAAAACTTCTCTCTTCTCACCAATCTTTTTTTTTAATTTTATGACAAATGACAAAAGGCATTTCTTGATATCAGATCCAACTGCATAAGAAATCTCCTCTTTCAATACTTTGTTAGAATTGCTGTCCATTATTCTCATTTCTAAAAAAAAGGTTATTGATAATNNTCATGTGAGCATTTGATGCAGTAATCNTCTTTTCNTCGANATCATCATTATAAGATATAATNCCAANCGCAATATTTTTATATTTATCAAACCTCAANTCCTTTCCAAGCAAANGCTGTANTTTATCTAACTGTGTCACCCCACCAAAAAGNGAAACATTTNTGAAGTTTAAATCCATGCTNCTTACAGTACCAGTTTTACCAAAAATAGGACACTTTTCGTNACAGGTTTTTCCAAAAATATTTTTAAAATCTNNACTCGCTGTGCCAGACCCAGTCCATCCCTTCTCAGAGGGAGTCAGAACCTTTCGTAGCCCTTCTATTACAATATTCGCTGATATCCTATCCTCAATAGGAACAAGAAAATTTCGATCCTTATAATTTTCTTTTCTTAACATATTCAGAACTGAAGGTTGGTTAGGGTAGATACCTTTACCGAGCAAATTAGTACCTGTCATTATTGAAGAAATCCCCAAAGCACTAATACGGGAATTTCCACCACCAATTGACGACTGTACAATTGTAGATGTGTTTAAGTACTCAGTACTATCTATTACTTTTTCTCTATTTTTTCTGATGTTATTATAATCTCCCCATTTCATGAATTCGACCACTCCAGATCTATTAAGATACAAATTTTCATCTATTGGAATATGGCCGATAAAACCTTTTGGTGTTGTGCCACTATTATTTCCACCTCTGGAAATAATTGATTCTCCACAAGATAATTTTGAAAAACTCATACTACCCTCTTTTTTTCCAAAAATTTTACCTCTACTACATGTAGTCGAAAAACCCAGCATATCAGCATAATACCGAGTTCGAATAATCACACCACATGGGCCATTCCCTTCTTTATAATCGCAAATTGCTTGTCTTTCCCACCATTCGTTTCTCTTACCCGATAAATTTGAAAAACTTCCAGATGTTTTTAATTGAAGCATTAGTTCCTCAGGGTTAATTGAAGTATCCTAAGCAATTCCCAGTGCAAATAAAATTTTTGCTATGGAAGCAGGAGGAGTCATAACTTGTAATGCTGCAAGATCTCCGAGATAGCTCAATCCATTCTGAGTACATTTTTCACCAACACATTTTATTCCAAGAATATTACCATTGCCCGCATCCGAAATAACCAAAGAAAAACTTCTATTAATATATAAATCTTTGTTACAGCTCTTTTTTTCAAAAATTAAACAGATACCCCATTCGTCTAGAGTGCTCTGAATACTCGGATCTAACGTAAGATTATAATCAATAGAATTTAAGCTCTTTACTTCATGACTAGATTTTATAGCTGGCTTCTCTAAAACATTTGCAATTCTTTTTAAACTTCTTCCTCCATGATAGCCAACATGATTAATTACATTTTTTCTTTCTAAGAAACAATTGTTGTATCCTCCAGAGAGATAAATTATTTTCCCATTATCTCCTTGATAATATATGCAATGCGATTTACTAAACCAACGAAAATTCTCTGTTAATAATGACGCTATTAATTTTTTTATTTTTAAATCTTTGTCAAATACATTTATCTTAAGACTATGTATAAAGTCAGAATCATTAATTAAAACCAAACAATTAATTCCTGAATAAAGTTTAGTTATATCAACTATCTTACCAACCGCTCTTCCTCTTTCTTCAACTGGGACCTTGCCAAGTATATTTTGAAAATCATTTAATAGGATATATTTCTCTCGATGAGTGCAGTCTAATACATCGATAGCATTCAGTAATAATTGATTTGACATATTAAAGTCATACTGAGACCCTATATTTTTTTTTGGGAAAACATTATTTTTATAAAAAATACTCGAAATCATTTGCTCTATTCTTGTAACTCGTTCTAATGGTGTGTACCGTTCAGAAAATGTTGTGCCAAAATGCAACATTCTTGAGCTTGTAAAAACCAGTACTAACGACAATATAAAAAAACATACTATGCAAATTAGTCTATTAATTAACGTCCTACTATATGTCATTGTTTGTCATTCCCATTTTTATTAGCTGTAATCAAACCGAGAAAGAGTCCAAATATTAGACATGGAATCACGGTAGCAGTAAAGCCGATACTGAGATATGGAATACTCACACCAGAAAGTGGGATAATTCGCCAATTTCCAAGAAAACTTAAAAATACTTGTATTAAAGTTCCACATGACAGATAAAAAATAAATATCGATATTACCTTAAAGTTTTTAATTCCAGTTAAAAAAATAAAAAATGTTTTTAATGCAATATAAGAGTAAAGCATAGTTAACATAAAAAGTAGGGCTACAGCCGCCCATAGCCCAAAACTTTTCTCAAATAAAATTGGAATATAATCGCTGAGAATCTGTAACGGAACACAAATACCACTGTCACTACACCAGCTAGTTCCCACAAAAAAAAATGATTCATTTTTTACATTAAAATTGAGAAGTCTTGCAAAATCACTCACTTGTGCACTCATTGGTTCAATCATCAGAGTTATCCGTTGACTAACCTTTTCAGTAAGAGATAATCCAGAAGCCAGAATAATAAATCCTAATGTCCAAAGCAGTAATAACTTTGCTCCAAATACTAAAGTCACTAAAATCACGATTACAAGTAATACAAGTATCATTCCACCAAAATCATTAAAGACAAAAGTTGAAAAAATTATTAAACTAAAACTAAGTAACAAAAAATATGAAAAAACTTTCAATACATAAGTTGTTAGTTCTATAGAAGGGCTTGGTAAATTGTCTCTACATTTTTTCTTAAAGATAACCGCTATTATGTTCTGCATGGATAACGATTCTTTACTATACTTACTTACAAGATAAATTTCCCTGGCATTCCTAGCTGTTATAATTGCTGCAAAGCCAGCTACGAATGTTTTCATTATTTCAGCACCAACAGCAGATGAGTATATCGAATACCCTGCAACTGCAAGTAAAATACCAATAAGTGTTATTATTTTCTGTCTACTAAAAATTTTTTTTAATACTCTATTTATGGAATTAAAATAAAACATTGAAATAAAGATTATAGAATATCCAAATAAAACAATAACTATCTGTCTTTCTAACAGTTTGATAAATGGGCTTATTTCTATAGTTGACGATGTCATTCCATAATTATTGGCTG
>NYVY01000074.1 GCA_002684875.1 Pseudomonadota bacterium | reverse complement strand
TAAACACCAATTCCAACAACTATTAAAAAGGGAATCAGAGTCCATAAAATCTCGACTGTGTGATTATCTGAAAAATCAGCTGGTTGATACCCCTTAGATTTTCTGTGTGCGTATATTGAGTAAAACATTACCCCAAAAACTAATACAAATATAACTAGACAAACCCCCATTAACACGTAATGCATAAAATACAAGTCTCTAGCTAGAGCAGTTACTGGTTCTCTCAAGTTATATTTCGTGTTTAGGTCGTTAGCAAACACGGCAGTCAAAGGAGTTGTCGTTAAAACAAGCCCATAGCCCAATACCCTTTTTATACTACAAAACATTTTTTTCCCAATGCTCAACATAAATGACCCTTTATCTCTCCAAAAAATTTTTGCCGTCTTTCCAAATCAACGTATTGCCCAATGGCGATTATTTTCGACCCCCTCTTAAATTCGATGAGGTTGCCATCCTCGGGTTGATTCATTCTAGTTGTGACTAAGTGCCTGGGCAAACTGTCTCTTTTAAGCTTACCCCCTCTTTCGAACTCAAACAAAATATTATCTTGCGTTAGCACAACCCTTTCAAAATCAGTGGCGTGGAATGAATAAAGCAGAAACGCTATCAATAAGGCCATACACTCCAACACAGCAAAGTAAAATATAAACCAAATACCAATCGACGCCCAAGCTACCCCTATCACCAGAGATGCTAACCCTGCCGCACCAAACGCAAACGCAGATTGCTTCGGAGTTAACATACAATTTTTTCTTAAAGTCCAAACCATCTACTTTGCCCTGCGAAGTATAGCATAATACCTTTGTAATATATCCAACCGTTAATCGAATAGTGTGCAAACAAAGGGGACCTCAAACAATCGGGAAAACCCTGCATTTAATCACACTAGAGATGCATACAAAAATCTTAAAAACATTTCCTGATGTACCTTAGTTTATAAAATTAACAGTTTGTTCAATTTTTTTATTGCGATTTTTTCGACTCTTAGTAGGTTTCCACGCATGACCAGTGATCAACTCAATATCTAGGACAATTGAGTCCTTTTCTTTTTCGCACTGCTCAAAATATTTCTGGACCAGTTTCTTTAAATCCGGTCGATAACCCACAGGAACCTCTTCAGGTAGGGAATAAAAAAAAATTTTCATTTCATCAAAAGCGTTAACTCCTTCCGAATACTTAAGTTTTAAAAAATCGGACTGAATAACAATTTCTTCAAAACCCGCAAGCATTAAAAGGTTCCCCAACTCATGTTTCGCGTTCCTATGTTCAGATTCACCCACATCGGCGAAGTCAACTCCTCCAAGAAAGTTCGGTAGAGCTCTTGACCCGAGGCAACCAAACGCAAACAAACCGCCTGGGTACAAGACCCTAAAAACCTCTTCAATGTTATTTCTTCTATCGAGCGATGGTAGTAATGGCAATGCCTGAGCAGATGAAAAAAAATTATCTGCAAATGGAAGTTTTCCTTCGTCTGTGACACTGGGAATTCGATTAATACCCCCTTTGAAAAAAAAATGTAATAATCGAGCAGCCAAACCAGTCTCAAATCCAGCAGCTGTTCGTGACATCTTTTTGTAAACCATGTTACCGACAGTAGAAACCTGAGTTACCTGGTCTTTACCGCCAAAGCTCCTCGCTCCAACTATGATTCCTTTTGAAGGAGTAAGTAATAGCGTCTCCTTTACCGAAAAATTTAATCCTAATACTTGTTTTTCTAACCGAGAAACTTGTTCCGTAAATATTGGGTTCTTGTCTGAAAACCAGGTTTTGCTTTTTCTAAAAATATAAGCTTCAAAAAAACTTTTTTTAGTAAATTTACCTGACCGTTTCAAATGTAAATTATTCATCCGAAAGGTTTCTAGATAACAGAGAGTTAACTGCATCACTAATTAGTTTTTTTCCTTCAAGTAGTGCGCAAATTTCAGCAGTAATTGGCAAGGAAACGTTTTTTGAGTTTCCAAGGCATAAAACCTTAGGAGCGGTTGTCACACCCTCTGCAACCTGACCCAAGTTATTCAAGATTTTTTTTAAATCAGATCCTTTGGCAATTTCATAACCTACTCTCTTATTTCTGGATAAACTACCAGTCGTTGTTAGTAATAAATCTCCGAAACCAGCCAAGCCTAAAAATGTTTTTCCCTCTGCCCCTAGGGCCAATCCAAGTCGGACAGTCTCTGCCATTCCACGAGTTATCAACGATGCTCTGGCATTAAAACCAAGTTCAAGGCCATCACATAATCCAGATGCAATAGCGATTACATTCTTCATGACACCAGATACCTCGACTCCTGTAACGTCAGTTGTGGAATAAACCCTCAGTCGTTTAGTTGAAAACGTGGCTGAGACAACTCTAGCCATCTCTTGATTTTTGCTAGCACAAGAAATTGCAAAAGGTAAACCACGTCCTACTTCGGAGGCAAAACTTGGTCCCGACAATACGCACAGTTCATTATTTGGTAACATTTGCTTCAAAAACTGAGAAGGAAAGAAAACCTTAGCATCAGCACTCGAAACTAACCCCTTACAAAGAGAAAGCAAAACAATTTTTTTATTGATATTGAGTTTTAATAGCCTTTTACATACATCTGGAAAACCAGATGCAGGCAAAGCAAAAATAATTATCTTGAAAGATACACGACCTTCGTTTAACAAAAAACTTATTGCTTTTTCTAAATCACTATACGCCAGAAGATTTTTTGATAATTCACATTCGGGCAAATAGTGTTGATTCTCATGGCGCAAATTTATATCACTGACAACTTTTTCATTGCGAGCCCATAGAGCGACCGATAATTGGTTTTCTGCCGATAACCTCGAGGCAAAAGCAGTGCCCCAGGAACCTCCCCCTAGTACCAAAATAGCAGCTTTCTTGTCTGTCATGGATTCTAACTGACTATCTCGGTTTCTTGTTTAAATTTCTTAAGTTAACTCCGTCTTTTTTTTCAACTTCTCCTGGTAGAAGAGCTCCCAATTGATCTCCGTTAAATGCACTGGAGGAAAGCTGGCCCTTTGAAGAGCGTCAGCAATATTTGCTCTTAAATAGGGGTAAACAATGTTAGGGCAAGTTATACCCTTGAGTAACTCTTTCTGCTTATCATCGACATTTTTAATTTCAAAAATGCCAGCTTCGCAGCCCTCGATAAGAAAACCTATCTTATCCCCAAGTCTGCAGGTAACCGAACAAGTCACACTTACCTCAACCATTTCATTATCAATCTCTTGGGAACTTGAGTCTACTTGAAACTCAAGCTTGGGAGAGGTGTTATCTAAAAAAATAGCGGGTGCGTGCGGAATTTCAACGGAGAGGTCTTTCAAATAGNTTCTTTGAAGGTTGAAAGCAGGGATTGAAGCCCCATTCTCCCCAGAAGTNNNTTTTTCATCTGCCATTTTTTTTCCTTTTTTTAATCAAAAATATTTAAAGACTTCCTTGTCGAGTCATTTTANAAACTAATTCCAANGAATTAATTCAGNTTCTTAATTNCAAGACCAGCCTCTACCCATGCCTCAACNCCGCCATCAAAACGAAAAACNTCTTTGAATCCCTTTTGAAGAAACACCTTCTCCGCAGAAGCAGATGAGCTTCGATGGGAGGTTATCATAATAACTGGTTTTTTTTTATTTTTACCGTCTTGTAACTTTTTGATCAATTTTTCATTGCCTAACTCCTTTTGCAGACTCGATTCAGGCAGCCTTAGGGCTTGAGGGATAATTCCAAGGTCTAGGTTTTCTTTTTCACGAATATCAATCAAAACAGCATTTTCTCTGTTCATCAGTGAACTAGTCTCAGCAGGACTTAAAAGTTTCGCACCGATGCCTTTTGATACTATGGGCCAAACTAGCAGGCTCCCGCTTACAAAAGCAATGGATATGAGAAGTATGTTATCAAAAAAAAAATTCAAAAAATGCTCCGCTTCAAGAATCTATTATTATAAACTCAAAACTTTACTACTTGTTGAACATAATACGGTGACAAATAAAAATAGGAGCGAAGCATACTCTACCGTCGTTATCATGAGGCACGGGCAGAGTGTTTGGAATGCACAAGATTTATTTACGGGTTGGGAAGATGCGGACCTNACCCAAACAGGGAAAGAGGAAGCTATNAANGCAGGACANTTGTTAAGGAAACANAATATTAANTTTANCCTNGCCCACTGTTCNTTNCTAAAAAGAGCCATAAAAACTTTATGGATAACACTCGATACCCTCGANCAGGTCTGGATACCTATCAAGAAACACTGGCGGCTCAACGAAAGGCACTATGGTCATTTGACTGGGTTAAATAAGATTAAAATGGAGCAAACTCATGGCTCGGATACTGTAAAAAAATGGAGAAAGTCTTATGATTATTTGCCAAAACCNATAGGAGATAATAACAAAAANTGGAANGGGCTTGATGATCGNTACAAAGATGTAAGCCCAAATTTAATTCCACAAAATGANAGTTTAAAAGACACTGTTGAAAGGGTAAAACTTTATTGGAATACGCAAATACAAACAGATATCGAAAAGGGGAAAAATATAATTATTTCTGCTCATGGTAATTCGATTAGAGCCTTACTCATGTATCTCGAGAATATTAATGCAAAAGATATTGAGGAAATAAATATTCCCAGAGCTATCCCTATAATCATAAAATTCGACAAGGACAATAACATTCTATCTAAAACTTTTTTACGATAGGCAGACAAACGAAAAAAATTGCTGTCTTTCCAGTGTAAAAGCTTTATAATTTATGGCCTATGAAGAGATACGACATTAGAAAAAACTTTAAGCCCTTTGGATTAATTTTGATGGGGATCGTTGCGGGGCTCATTTTGAGCGTTGGATTAGACGTATCAGCAGATAAATCTACCTCAAGTCTTCCAATTGAGGATCTTAGAAAATTTGCAAGCGTNTACGGTACTATCAAGGCTAATTACGTTGACTCTGTTGAAGATAGCCAGTTGATTAAAGGAGCTGTCAGTGGAATGTTATCGGGTTTAGATCCTCATTCAAGCTATCTTGACGCGGATGCTTTCCGCGATTTACAAGTTGGAACCCAGGGAGAATTCGGAGGATTAGGAATTGAAGTTGGAACGCAAGATGGTCTTATTAAAGTNGTGGCACCAATAGAGGATACACCTGCCGCAAGAGCAGGAATGAGAGCTGGAGATCTGATAATAAAAATAGATGATAAAGCCACCAAAGGAATGAGTTTAGGAGATGCCGTAAAACTAATGCGTGGTAGACCAAAAACAGAAATCAAACTTACTGTTTTGAGAGAAGGAGAGACTGCTCCTTTAGTGGTAAAAATTNTTAGAGACATAATTCAGGTAACAAGTGTACGGTCCAAACTTATTGAAAAAGATATCGGTTTCTTGAGAATATCGCAATTCCAAGAGAAAACAATTAGCGGTGTTGTTAANAATTTCAANAAGCTTATAAAAGATGCAAAAAGTAACGATAGAAAATTGAAAGGGGTTGTTTTAGACCTTAGGAACGACCCTGGGGGGCTACTCAACGCCGCAGTTGGGGTCTCTGCTGCATTTCTCGAATCTGGGCTTAAAATTGTTTACACGAACGGTAGGCAATCTGACTCAGTGAAAGAGTTCTACGCAAGACCACAGGATTATGCAAGGACAANTAGAGACCCACTAAAAAAAATCAACCCGTTGGCTAAANANATACCAATTGTCGTGCTAATCAATGGTGGTTCAGCGTCTGCATCNGAAATTGTTGCAGGAGCACTGCAAGATCANAAGAGNGCAAAAGTGCTCGGTACTCAATCCTTTGGAAAAGGTTCTGTTCAAACAATACTACCGTTAAGTAATAGTACGGCTATCAAACTAACAACAGCTCGGTATTTCACTCCACTCGGGCAAAAAATACAGGCAAAAGGCATAAAGCCAGACTTTTGGGTTGAGGAAACAGAATCTGGTGATATATTCGATAGAGATAGGGTTAGGGAATCTGATTTATCTCGGCACCTTGATTCAGACGTTGAAAAAACTCAACAGAAAAAACAAAAAACTGATGCTGATAAAAATAATACTGAAGCAAACAAACAAAAACTGCCAATCGAGTTTGGTTCAGATCAAGATTTTCAACTAAGGCAAGCTGTAAATTTTTTAAGAGGAAAGCCAGTAAAAACAAATTCCGTCCCCGAGAAGTTTTCTTAAAATGTGTACAATTTAAGACAATGGGGTATGACACTGCTGACGGACCAGTTTTAAGACACAGCAGACATCTTTTATTAAACGAGTTTGACGAGACTAGTTTACAAACACTATCCGAATCGAAAGCGCTAATCATTGGTGCAGGTGGACTAGGCTGTCCTGCCGCTCTCTATTTGGCAAGTGCTGGGATAGGGAGTTTAAGGTGGGTTGATGACGATTGTGTTGAACTCAGCAATTTGCCAAGACAAATTTTATTTAACGATTCAGACATTGGGAAAAAGAAGGTTATTGCCGGAAAGGTCGCTCTAGAAAACTTATTTCCAGAAACAAAGATTGAGGCACTACCAAGAAGAGTTGATAAAAAAAATATTAAACAGTTGTTCAACGGTTGCGACATAATCCTTGATTGTACGGATAACTTTTCCTCTCGCCAGCTCAATAATAAAACCTCTATCAATATGAATATTCCCTTAGTGATTGGCGGGGCAGTAGGGTGGTCTGGACAGCTAATGGTTGTAGACCCCAGGTTAAAAAATGAAGCATGTTATGCCTGTGTGTTTGAAGATTCTCAAAGCTTCAAAGACGATTCCTGTGGTGCTTTTGGAGTGTTTAGTCCAGCCGTGGGCACAATTGGTGTATTACAAGCTGGCGAAACAATAAAAACATTACTTTCTATAAAAAAAACATCTGGAAAACTTGTTTTATTTGATGTGCTATCGAACGAATTTTCAACTATAAGATTGAAGAAAAATTATTCTTGTAAAACCTGCGGGAAGGAAATTGATTGACCCGTCACCATTAACCGTCAAAATTATTTTGAATCAATGCATCAAACGACCGAATGATGTGGTCAACGTAACTAGGCTTAAAAACTTTTTTCTTTCTTGGATCTTTAAATATAAATTTTCTCATCCAAACTGTTGTAAAACCTGGGATCTTAGCTGTTTTCAAATTTGTGAGTGAATCATCAACAACAACCACATTTTTTCGTTCGCAACCAATAACATTTACCATCTTTTGCCAAAATAGGCGTGCTGGCTTGCATTTTATAGTCCTATGAACAACCATATCCTCAACTGAATAAACACCATCGAAACACCTTAAAAGATTTCCAATTCTTAAAACTTCGTATGCATATTGTTTTGGAGAATTAGTTACCACGTACTTTTCACCAGGTAACCTCCTAATAACGTTAGCGACTTTTTTCTGTACATCTATCAAAGGGGCTATGGAACTTAACCTATGGGTGAAGGAAAGGAAATTTTTCATTGAAACGCCATGGTTTTCAACTAACCCCCTAACGGTACTTCCGTATCTTTTCCAATAATCTATTCTCAAATAATTCGCATCCTCATCAGATAGGTCTAGTTCTTTCTTTATAAANCAAGTCATATTAATATTAACAGCCGCCATGATTTTACCGCCAGAAAAAAAAATAGTGTCATCTAAATCAATAAGCCATATTTTTCTTTTATTCAATTTTTANACANAACTTTAGGTTCGAATCATTGTTCCTACNCCACTATCTGTAAGAACTTCGAGTAAAAGGCTATGTTCGACCCGACCATCAATTATATGTACTGTNTTNACTCCAGANTCTGAAGCCTTTAACGCTGATTTGATCTTNGGAATCATNCCCTCGCTAATAAANTTATTTTNCAATANATCNTCTATCGAAGCGCGGTCTAATTCAGGTATCAACTTTCCAGAGTTGTCTAACACACCNGNTGTATTAGTCATTANNATCAGTTTTTCAGCTTTTATTGCTTGCGCTAGTTGNCCAGCCACAACATCAGCATTTATGTTGTANGTTTCTCCAGATTGGCCNGATGCAATGGGTGCAATTACTGGAATAAAATTATCATTCAATAACGAAATTAANAGTTGAACATTAATNTTTTCAATTTCCCCAACTAGGCCAAGATCTACATTTGAATAANCATTTCTCGTNTCTTTAATTTCTAACTTTTTTGCTTTTAAAATATTTCCATCTTGNCCAGTCAACCCAACCGCAAANCCACCNGATTTNTTGATTAATTCTACTATCTCTTTATTAACATTTCCTGCTAAAACCATNTCAACTANATCAAGTGTTTCAGGATCGGTAACCCTGATACCTTCAAAAAAGCTTACCTTCTTTCCAAGCTTCTTTAATTGTTTTTCTATGTGAGGNCCACCGCCATGNATAACTAAGACTTTAATTCCAACTGAATTCAACCAAGTAACATCATCGGCAAAAGANGCTGACAAGGAATTGTTAGTCAAAGCACTGCCACCTAATTTTACGACAACAACTTTCCCGTTGAATCGCTTTATATANGGAAGTGCTTGGGAAAGAATCTTTCCCTTTGTTGCCCCATCAATATCGNGCATTAAATTATCAGACCTGTCCCNGTTAATATTGGAACTCATTACTCTTTATTATCTCCGAATTGCTTTTGCCTCAATTCCCGTCGTTTTTGTGCCTCTAACGACAAAGTTGCGGTCGGTCTNGCGAGAAGGCGTTCCAGACCAATCTCTTCTCCTGTTTCGAGACAGTAACCATACTCTCCATTTTCGATTCTAGATATCGCTTCCTTCACTTTNTTTAANAGTTTTCTTTCACGATCTCTGGTGCGAAGCTCAAGAGAATATTCTTCCTCAAGAGTAGCTCTGTCAGCTGGGTCAGGTACTAAAGATGTTTTTCGAAGGTGCTCTGTAGTTTCTCCAGCATTATCAAGTAACTCTTTAGCCAAAATTTCTAANTTATTTTTAAAAAAAAANAATTGGGCTTCGCTCATATAATGTTCGGTAGCATCATTAAGCAGNTCTTCCTCAGTAAGAATNTTTTTTCTTTTGTTCATGTAGTAAATCTGCGCAGTATCTAGTAANGNCNNTTATTTTATCATAAGCTAAAGTNAGTACTNAACCTGGTATTGTTGTGATTTAAGTATTTTCATTTAATTTTNTTGCTCTCGGATGACTNGTGTCATAAATTTNTGATAAATGCTGGTAATCTAACTTCGTATAAATTTGAGTGCTAGATATGTTCGCATGTCCTAATAGCTCTTGAACAGCTCTAAGATTTTTACTAGATTGTAAGATNTGGCTTGCNAAAGAGTGTCGAAACATATGCGGAGTTATTCTATTACTTGTAGTTGAAAAATTTGAATTGATCAAAAACCNTCTCTGNACTCCTCTAGGAGACAGTCGNCCGCAAAACTTATTTATAAAAAGCGGAGCNATCTTATTGCTAACGTTNTTTTTCAATAAAAAATTTTCNCTTTGCACCACCCATTCTTCGAGAGAGTTTTTTGCCTCTCTGCCNAANGGGATTTTTCTCCATTTATTCCCTTTNCCTAAAACCNCAAGCTCCATNTCTTCAAAATNAATCCAACCTAAGCTATTCGAATTATGAGTTAGGTCGATTCCAACTAACTCTGTAACACGAAGTCCCGATGAATAAGCTAGCTCAAAAATTGCCATATCTCGATAATCTAGCCAGGTTTTTAATTCTTTCTTTTTTTGACTAAAAAAAACAGCAACTTCATCTACCGATAATGCCTTAGGAAGAAGCTTGGGAAGTTTTGGCCCTCGAATTTTTTTTGAATTTGTTACACCCTCAAGCTCTTTAAAAGTCAAGTCCACCCAATTAAAGAATTGACGCAAAGTCGAAAGGTGTCTGCTAATTGACCTTCCACTCAACCCCTGTTTTTTTTTAAAAGCAACATAACTGAGGATTATTGTTTCTGAGAATGCTTCGGCAACTTCATTATTAGCTTTCATATCTAAGAATTTACAGTAACTATTTAAGTCGCTTTTTATTGACTTGATACTCTGTTTTGATCTTTTGCGACAGGTTGAATCTAAATAACGTAGATAAGTGATGAAAATATCTTTTACTTTGTTAGATTCCCTTAGCGAAAAAGTCATTTTTTTTTAAAGGATGAAAATATCACTTCAGCAAGAATATCAAGAAAGAAATTGCCTAACTGATTGTTTAATCTATCTCGATCACTTGTTCCGAAAAGAATTACACCAATCGATTCACCTTTATTTTTTGATCTAAGTGGCAAGACTGCTAAGCCCTGACAATCCTTTCCATTTTCGAAACTTCCTTCGCTAAATCCTGCATACAGTTTTGATTTCCAAAAATCAAAATCAGCGCCATCCGAGTAAATCACGCTAGATTTTAACAAGTCAATTCTTTTTATTATCTGGTCTTCTGAGTTTAAAGGTTTTCTCCCCAATGTTTTTTCTACATCTTCTTTTAAAAGGAAAGATATTACCTCCAGCTCAAAGGATTTTCGTATACTTTTCAAAAACTGTATAATGCCACTCGACTTCCTAGAAATGGAGAAAGTTTCAAATATCCAATTAAAGATATTTTCTAGTGCCTGGTAATTATAATTTGCAATTTTGTATTCTATTTCTTGCTCTTTTTTATTATTAGCCAGTTGATTTCTCAGAATTTTATTTTGCATTTCAAGAAGAGAGATGGCCTTTCCAGTATCGGGATGAGGTATTTTTATAAAACTTAGAATATCTGGATGCCTAAAAAAAAAGTCTTTATCAGTTAAAAGAAAATCTCTTATTAACTTGTCGTCGATAGTCATTTTGGCGCCCTCAAAATATTAAAATCAAGCATTAATTTCTCCTTCGAAAACTTTTCTTGCAGGCCCTGACAAAAAAACTGGATCTCTAATTTTTCCGCTCCATTCAACAAACAAAGAACCCTTTTCAAGCCTAACCTCAATTGAACTCCCACTCTTTAAGTTACCAGTCAAAATCCCAGAGACAACAGCAGCGCAAGCTCCACTCCCACAGGCTAACGTCTCGCCAACCCCTCTCTCAAAAACTGTCATACTTATAGACTGGTCGGAAATAATTTTACAAAATTCTACGTTTATACCATTTTCAAAAATTTTATGTTCTAAAAGAAAACCGTATATCCCTTTCATCGTTTTTTTGTCAAGATTATTATCCCAACATACGCCATGTGGGTTTCCCATTGATACAAAAAATAAATTTATTAGCCTTTCATCACCAACTCTTAATTCATATGAAAACTGTTTTTCTACTTTCCTTTTTTCTACCAGTCCATGATTTAATTTTACGTCACCTGCTTCTATCCCTCGAATATTCATTCCCACAACGAAATCTTTATTGTTTTTAGACCCAACCCGCATTCTTTCGTTAGCCGTAATTAAAGTAATTTCGTCCCCAAGCCAGAGATTATTGTCGTAAATAAATCTCTTAACACACCGTGCCCCATTTCCACACTGTTCAACCTCATTACCATCAGCATTTATAACTTTATATGTAAATTCACCTTTTGAAATATCAGAATTCGCGATAAGAAGAATTTGGTCGGCACCAATCCCTGTTTTCCTATCGGAGATGGTTTTTAAATAATCAGATGAAAATTCACAAACATTCAATTCTGAGAATCCTTCATAAATGACAATAAAATCGTTACCCAAGCTGTGCATTTTCCAAAATTTAAATTTTCTCAAAATAAGTTCCTAATTTATCTTAGGTTTTTTAAATCTATCATAACCCCACAAGTATTCTTCAGGGTTTTCATATATTAAGCTTTCCATCTTTTTATTTAAATTAATTAAAATCTCGTTTTCGTCTATTTCTTTACAAAAAAAACTCTGATCCCATAATTCAACAGAAAATTTCCAACCTTTTTTGTATCTAAGACAGGTAATCCAGACTATTTGAGCAGACGTTATCTTTGCCAGCTTCACGACAAGAGTGCTCGTATACGCCATTTTTCCAAAAAATGGCGTCCATTTACCCGCACCACGAGGAGGAACTTGATCAGGGAGAATTCCTACGCTTCCCCCGTTTTTTAAAACCTTTAACAGCAATTTTACCCCTGAATAATTCGTGGCAACAAAGTCAAGGTCTGGCTTCGTCCTGTATTCAAGAAGCAATTGGTTCAATTCAGGCATTTTTGGTGGATGGTACAACACTGTCATTGGCATTACCTCTGAAACCAACCTAGGAGCTAGTTCAAAACTTCCGAGATGTGGACTAAGGCAGATTAAACCCTGAGGCTTTCCCCTTAACTCTCGAAGTAAACCTTCGTTTTCCCTAACTACAAAATTATTACAATTAACCTGAGTCCAAATTTTTATTGACTCTAGAAAAAAGACAGTAGGATGAACTACTGCTTTTAATTTTTTAGAGTTCACCAATTTACGATTTTTATCAAATTTTTTTGCTTGGTTCCAGTTCTTATTGAACTGAAACCTATACTTTGGAGATAAACCCCAAAAAAAGTACCCTAAACATTTACCGCAAAACCTGAGGATTGGAAGAGGTAATAAACCAAAACATTTGAAAGTAATTTTAATGAAGGCTATAGTTAATGGTTTCAAATTTAAACATCCGTTTTTCATTATCATCTCACAACTAAAGAAAGATAAACATGGCATATTCTTATTTATTTACATCCGAGTCTGTCTCGGAAGGACACCCAGACAAAGTTTCTGACCAAATTTCAGATGCCATTCTTGACGCCATTTTGGAAGAAGATCCAAATGCTAGAGTTGCTGCAGAAACATTATGCAATACGGGAATTGTAATGCTCGCTGGAGAGATAACCACCACAGCTAATGTTGATTATATTCAAACTGCAAGGCGAACTCTCAAGGAGATTGGTTACGATAACACTGAATATGGAATTGACTACAAAGGAGCATCGGTTCTAGTTGCTTATGACAAACAAAGTTTAGACATAGCAAAAGGAGTTGATAGAGAAGAAACTGACGAATCTTTTAATCAAGGAGCAGGGGACCAAGGTTTAATGTTTGGTTACGCCTGTGATGAGACAAAAAACTTAATGCCAGTTGCCATAGATACTGCACACAAACTTGTTGCTAAACAAGCAGAAATTAGAAAAAACAAATCCTTGGAGTGGTTACGTCCAGATGCCAAATCTCAAGTAACAATAAAATATGAGAATAATGTTCCTGTCGGAGTGGATACAATAGTTCTTTCTTCTCAACACAGTCCAGAAATTGGACATAAAACTATTGAAGAAGGATTGATAGAGGAAGTCATCAAACCGTGCTTGCCAAAAAACTTGTCAACAGACAACGTAAAATATTTAATAAATCCTACTGGAAGATTTGTAGTTGGGGGGCCCCAAGGAGATTGCGGTTTAACGGGAAGGAAAATCATAGTCGATACTTATGGGGGCTCTGCTCCTCATGGTGGTGGAGCTTTTTCTGGGAAAGATCCTTCAAAAGTTGACAGGTCCGCAGCCTATGCAGCGAGATATGTCGCAAAAAATATCGTTGGTGCTGGACTAGCTAAAAAAGCTTTAGTACAAGTCAGTTACGCAATTGGTGTATCAAAACCTACATCGATAAATGTTTCAACGATGGGAACTGGAAATGTTGATGATTCTATTCTTGAGCAAGCCGTAACGAAAGTTTTCGATCTCAGGCCACGAGGAATCATTAAGATGCTTGATTTGCTGCACCCGATTTACAAAAATACAGCAGCTTATGGGCATTTTGGTCGAGAAGAACCAGGTTTTAACTGGGAAAAATTAGATAAAGTTGAACAATTAAAAAGTTTATGTGTCTGAGGTATTGTGTCGATAGACTATTTACAATAGCCTGATACTAGCTTATAGTTTTGGGTTAGGTTAAGGGGCGCTGCGAGAACTCTCCCAGGCTTAACCACATTGTTCTTCGTTAATAATAACCGCGCTCATCTTCTAAGGGGGGTGTTATGAGTGCTGTATTAAATGAAAACAAAAAAATAGAATCAATCGTTGCTGACATGAGTTTAGCTGATTGGGGCAGAAAAGAAATAAAAATTGCAGAAACTGAAATGCCTGGGTTGATGGCCATAAGGAAAGAGTTTTCTTCTTCAAAGCCACTTTCTGGTGCTCGAATCTCTGGTTCCTTGCACATGACAGTTCAGACCGCGGTTCTTATTGAAACGTTAGCGGACCTTGGGGCCGATATCCGTTGGGCCTCTTGTAACGTTTTCTCAACCCAAGACCACGCCGCCGCTGCAATTGCAAAAACTGGGGTTCCAGTCTTCGCAAAAAAAGGTGAATCTCTATCAGAATACTGGGCATACACGCACAAAATATTTGAGTGGACTGACGGTGGCGAGAGTAACATGATCCTTGATGATGGTGGCGATGCGACAATGCTCCTCCACCTCGGCATGAAGGCTGCGACTGATTCGAGCGTTCTTTCAAACCCAAGTAATGAAGAAGAATCTGCGCTATTTGAGGCTATTAAAATCAAGCTTTCTGACGATCCTGGGTTTTATGAACGGAATCTCAAAAAAGTGATCGGGGTTACTGAAGAAACAACTACTGGTGTGCTTAGGTTGAATGAGATGTCGGCGGAGGGTAGTTTAGGCTTCAAAGCTATAAACGTTAATGATTCAGTAACAAAAAGCAAGTTTGACAATCTTTATGGGTGTCGGGAGTCGTTAGTTGACGGTATTAAGAGAGCGACCGATGTAATGATAGCGGGAAAAATAGCTGTTGTTTGTGGTTACGGAGATGTTGGAAAAGGTTCCGCCCAAGCTTTAAGAGCACTATCAGCTCAGGTTTGGATTACAGAGGTTGACCCTATTTGCGCATTGCAAGCTGCAATGGAAGGGTACAAAGTTGTAACGATGGAATACGCGGCTGACAAAGCGGATATTTTTGTAACAGCAACGGGCAATAAATCTATCATCAACAGAGGACACATGGAGCTTATGAAAAATGAAGCTATTGTTTGTAACATTGGACATTTCGACAATGAAATTGATATAGCAGACGTCGAAGAATTAGAGTGGGAGGAAATTAAACCTCAGGTTGACCACATTATATTTCCAAACGGTAAACGAATTATAATGTTGGCTAGAGGAAGACTGGTCAACCTTGGTTGTGCTACTGGCCACCCAAGTTACGTAATGAGCTCATCATTCGCTAATCAGGTTTTAGCTCAAATTGAATTATTTTGTAACCCAGACAGATATGCAAGTGGTAAAGTTTATGTCCTTCCTAAGCACCTTGACGAAAAAGTTGCTAGATTGCATTTGGAGTCAATTGGAGCTGAGCTTACGGAGTTATCAAAAGAGCAGGCGGACTATATCGGCGTACCTATGAGCGGGCCTTACAAAGCTGAGACCTACAGGTACTAAGTTGGAACTAAGTGTGGAATTCTTTCCCCCTAGAACGGGGGAAGGAGTTTCAAGATTTAAAAACTCAGCAAAAAAACTATCGAAACTTGGGTTAAACTTTGCCTCCGTTACCTACGGAGCGGGCGGTTCAACGAAAGATGGCACGCTTGCCATTGCAAGAGAGCTTAAGTCATTTTTTAAGGAAGGTGTGCCCCACATTTCCTGTTACGGGTCGAAGAAAAAAAGTTTGTTTGAACTACTGAAACTATACGATTCAGAGGGCTTTTCGCGACTAGTTGTTTTACGGGGAGACCTGCCATCGGGTTTTGGAGGATCAGGAGAATTTAAGAATGCTGTAGATTTAGTCCGATTTATCAGGAAAGAATTTGGAAACAAGTTTAAACTGGAAGTTGCTGCTTACCCCGAAAAACATCCTCAAGCATCGAGTTTCCTAGAAGATATTCAGCATTTTGTTGAAAAAGTAAACGCTGGAGCAGATGGCGCAATCACTCAGTATTTTTATAATGCAGACTCTTATTTTCAATTTGTTAATGAAGTTAAAAATAGGGGAGTGACTAAGCCAATTGTTCCAGGAATAATGCCAATAACCAATTTCAAACAACTTGCACGATTTTCTGATTCTTGTGGAGCAGAAATCCCCAGATGGATCAAGGAAATGCTCAAAGATTTTGGCGATGATAGAGAAAAAATATACCAGTTTGGAATTGAAATAGTCTCTAAATTATGCCAGCAGCTAATAAATTCAGGAAGCCCAGGTCTGCATTTTTATTCAATGAATCAGGCGCAACCGATCATTGATATTGTTTCGAAAATTGATTTGAAAAAATAATCGAAAGGACTAGTTTTGCTGAAAAAAGCGTTGTTTTTTTCAATAGTTGCAATTATTTTACCTTTTAAATTTTGCTTAGCTGACCTAGATAGGGTCACATATTTCAAAAAACTCATCGAAAAGAAAAAATTTTCTTTAATCATGAATGAGATAGAGAACACAAAATCTACCGTCATTCGTCGTTGGGTAACTTTCGTGTTTTTAGAAAATCAAATAAAAACATATCCTCTTACAAATGATATAAAAAACGAAATCAAAAGCTTTCTTACCCTTAACCCACGACATCCTTTTTCGTACATTTTGATACAACAGTGGTTTGATAAAATGATTTTAAACGGCCAAAATATTGAAACCTTAAAAAAAGAAATAAACTTCGTAAAAAATATTAATCAAAATTTTGAAAACAGTTCAATTAGTTGTATTCAAAACATAAACTCCAAAATTACTGATATTAAATTTAAAAAATTAGTTTCCAACAGAGAAGATAAAAAAGGTTGCCAAGCACTTCTTCTATACGGGCTATCTAAAAAAAAATTAAATACTAACTTTTATATTTTAATGGCGAGATATGCGGCAATGAAAAAAGAAAAAAAGTTTGCCGAAAAAATTCTAAAAATGCATAAAACAGTCTATGGAAAAAATCCTATTTATAAAAATGAATTAACAGTGCTTGCTATAATAGAACAATCAAAAACAAACAGCAGACGGGCTTTCCGTAAATATTTGTCTGAGAGAAACAGGCTAAATTCTGAGCAGAAATCTTTTCTCAATGTACAAGTGGGCACTGCACTCTATGGGGTCACTGATGCAAATGCTTGGACACTAGTCAAAAAAGGTCTGAATTCTTTAAAACAGCAACCAGAAGAAAACTTAAAAGTAGTTGCAAGGATGGCTTTAAGAAAAAATGATTTAAAAATTTTTAACTTAGCTTATAAATATTTTTCAGACGATACCAAAAATCAAGAGAATTGGAAATTTTGGTATGCATATTCTTTAAAACAGAAAAAAAAATTACAAGAATTAAAAAAAATATTACTAACTATAAGTGGGAATAATAGTTTTTATGGAATGATTGCCTCAGGTCTTTCTGAAATTAAGAATGGAAATACAGGACTACTCTCTGAGCTAAATACTCGTAATTTAGAAGTTTCGTCAAAAAAAGAGTGGGCTACAAACCTTGATTTGAAAGATATTCTCAACCTATTTAAACGTCAAGTTTTTCATGCAGGACTCTCTGAATGGCGTCACTTCATAAGAGACCTAACAGACTCTCAGTTGATAGATTTAGCTACATATTTAAAAGAAAATAAAATTTTTGACCGAAGTATAGCTGCAGCTCTAAAAGTGGATCATTCAAACTCTTTTCAGCTTAAATACCCAGTTGCTTATAAAGAATCTATTTTGACTGAGTCCAAAGAACAAAACTTGCCCCCTTGGCTCATTTTGGGTTTAATACGCCAAGAATCTAGATTTAATAATATAATAGTTTCATCAGCAGGAGCGGTTGGGTTAATGCAGATCCTTCCTCAGACAGCAAAAGATATTATGGGAACTTCGAAGGTGCCAAATCTTACTAAGCCAAAAAAAAATATACGAGTTGGTACCGTATATTTAAAACGATTAATGAAAAAATTTAAGTCTGTCCCCCTTACTTTGGCAGCATATAATGCTGGCCCATCAAGAGCTAAAAAATGGTTCAAAGATAAAGTTAGCGGAAAGAACCTTTCATCTGCAATGTTTATCGAATCAATTCCATACAAAGAAACCAGAGAATATGTGAAAACTGTAATATTTGGGGCTAGTATGTATAGCATGATTTTAAAAAAGAACGAAAAGCAACATCAATCTACCGACTTTGTTAAATTATTGGGGAGACTTGACCAGCAATGATGCCTAGCAATAAAAAAAAATCAATCGCAATATTGGGAGGAAGCGGTTTTATTGGAAAAGATCTTGTTGGTTTTCTTGCAAAGCAAAATGCTTATATTAATGTTTTAACAACGAATAAAATAAATACTCGTACATTATGGACAATTCCAAATGTAAAAATTATTCAATACCAAAATAATGTTGAAAGCATAAAAAAAGCTATTGAAAACACTGAATTAGTTATTAATTTAGTGGGAATATTACATTCTAAACCAGGAAATCCATGGGGAAAAGAATTTGATGATGCCCACGTAAAACTGTTAAAAAATTTGGTAGATGCTTCTAACAAGGAAAAGATAAAAAAAATAATACATATAAGTGCTCTTGGCGTTTCAAAATCTGCGCCATCTGAGTACCTTAGGTCAAAATACGCAGGTGAATGTATTCTCCAAAGTTTTAGTGGCCAAATTTATTTGCTAAGGCCATCAGTTGTTTTTGGCTCAGGAGACTCATTTTTAAACTTATTCGCTAAACTACAACGTTATTCGCCCATCATGCCATTAGCGTATACCAAGGCGAAATTTCAGCCTATCTATGTTCAAGATTTAATAGAAATTATATGGTACTGCATCCAAAGAAACGATGGACATAAAGAAACCATCTTTGAATGTGTTGGTCCAGAAGTTTTTACACTNTATGAANTNGTTAAATTTGCTGGAATATATTCGGGATACAAAGCGATGGTCATTCCCTTACCAAANTTNCTCGGTTGGTTACAAGCATTTACTTTAGAAAAGATTCCTGGTAAGACCTTAATGTCGAGNGATAATTTAAGATCACTGACAGTGCCTTCGGTGGCCAGTGAAGAAAAGAATCTTGTGTTTAANTTAACAAACCCAACCAGTATCCATAAAGTTGCTCCAAAATTTCTAAAAAAAAAATGAAAAATGGTTGGTCTTAGCGTTCTTGCACCCAACAGAAAAAGTGATTTACTTTTTAATAAACTTCCTCTATCAATAAAAATTTTTTGTGTTGGAGGTGCTGTCAGAGATCTATTCCTTGGACGAAAAAATTCTGATAAAGATTACCTACTTGTAGGCGCAAATTTACAAATAATATCTACTTTTGATCTTCAACCAGTCGGAAAATCTTTTCCAGTCTTTTTACACCCAGAAACTAAAGAAGAGGTTGCCTTAGCGAGGAAAGAACAAAAAAAAGGAGTGGGATATAAAGGATTTGTTTTTTTTACCAATAAAAAGATTACACTCGAAGAAGACTTACAACGAAGAGACCTGACTGTCAATGCAATGGCAGTGGATGAATCCGGCAAGCTACACGATCCATTCAACGGAGTCCAAGATTTAAAAAAAAGAATATTAAAACACGTCAGTCCTGCTTTTAGGGAAGACCCTCTAAGGATAATACGGCTCGGAAGATTTCTATCAGAATTACCTAGTTTTTCTGTCCACCCTTCTACCTTAAACCTTTGTAAAGAAATGGTAACAAGCAAAGAAATTTACGAATTATCTAAAGAAAGAATATGGAGAGAAGTCTTTAAGGGTCTAGAAGCAGAATCCCCGAAGAAGATGATAAAATTTTTTTCCAGTTGTGGGGCTTGGAGACAGATTACTGGCATTCATGATGCAACTCCTTGTTTTTATAAATTTTTAGAAACCACTTTTGCTAAAAAAGTTCATCCGAAGTGGTTAGCCGCCTTACTTTTTCAAGATAACGATATAAAGAAAATAAAATGTGCATTGCCAAAAAATATTGGTCAACTAATCATTTTTTTACAAAGAACAAAAACATTAAGGAATGAGTTTATTAAAAACTTCCAAAATAAAAATCTAAATGCAGAAAATATTTTAGATATTGGTATACATGGAGGCATTTTAAGAAACCCAACAACGTTAGATGAGTTTTTGAACTGCACTTTTTTTAATCACCCTAAACAAATGCATTTTCTAGAAAATTGTTTTAGAAGTGTTTTGGAAGAGCCTATATTTACAGTACTTAAACAGAACAAAGATAAAACAAAAATAAAAAAAGAAATCTATTCGTTTCGAACTAAACATATCANAAAATTTATNAAAAACNTTTGANAANACTAAAAACTAAAAAAACTTGTCCCATTTCGNTNTCNAGTAANAGCTTTTGTAANTNCTTAATGTTTTTATTAAAGTCAACATCTCCANCATCNGTTGNTATATATTTTTCTANGTCATCCATAATGCCTGAATCGANCAGCCATGCCGCTTGNGTTTTTAATGANATATCAACATTTGTTTNAATNTTGAAAAAATCTGTTATTTGCGAAAAATCAATCTTATGAGTCAAGTCAATCTCACCTGGAGTTTGGATACATTCAATTAATTTATGGATCTGCTCGTGTTGNCGAAAACCAGTTACTGTACTCTCGATCCTATCTNCATGATCTAACTCAATTCTTTCCATNCCATAATCAGATATTAGTATTTGTCCTCCTACAAATGTTTTTGTCATTTTTTCTAACCAATTTTCAGTNTAACAACAAACATCTATCATTCTCGATTTGTTCCAGTAATTACCTAAATTTTCAGATTGCGTTTTTCTTTGATTAATTCTTGTTTTTAACTCANACGATGCTTCCCTGAATGCTAANGTTAATTGGTTANTCTCATCTTTNGAAACACCTAATTCAAAAATTGGTGAATTTTGCTGCCAAAGACCAACTTTNACTGGGAAAGCATCTATTATTTCGTTGACTATNATTAAACCAGTAATTGGTTTTAATTCNGTACTAGCGTGAAAATNATCATANTCAACNTGAATTTTTTTCCACTCGAAAATATTTTTTATCTNAGGNAGAAGTTCTCGATTATAAGATCCAATAATCTTTTCAATATTTGATTTTTGTTTTTCCTTAAAAAAGCTACTGANTTCTATCATTTCATACCGNANAGGCATAATNTTTTGATTAAAAAGCTCAATTAAAATCAAAGCAGCTAACTCCCCACTCCCAGGACCATATTCTCGAATACAGAGTTCAGTTTTTGGATTACACTTCGAATATAAAGTTANAAAAGCTTTAGCATAAGCTTTAGCCATCCAAAACCCCAATGAGCTATGAGTGATAAAATCTCCAGAACGCCCTATAGGAAAGTTTCTTTTGTCAGNAACCTCTCTATTATAGAAGCTACCGTTNCCACGATANAAAGCTAAAAACATAAACCTATCAAAAGAAATCCATCCNTTCTCTTTGGTTATTTCTTCTTTTATTTGTTCTATAATCATNTGAAAATAAAATTTGGATGTAAACTACAATCAATGAATAAAACTTGTTTAATTACTGGCGGNGCAAAAAGAATAGGTAAGTCAATATGTCTTGCGCTNGCCAATTCTGGTTGGGANGTCGCCATNCACTATAACGAATCTGAGCAAGAAGCAGAAGATCTAAAAGCACAAATTTCTGAAATTGGAACCAAATCGACACTAATTCANGCTGCTTTTTCCTCANATAANNCTGAAAAATACGACTCTATAATCCAAAAAGTTGAGTTGGAGTTNGGANAAATTTCTCTNTTAGTTAATAGTGCTTCATCNTTCGAGTATGATACTGCAATTTCTGCCACAAGAGGTAATCTTCTTTCTAGTTTCGAATGTAACTTTTTAGCTCCTTTTCTGCTTACACAAGCTCTGCATAAAAGCTGTAAAGATAGAGAAANACTTTCTGATTGTCTNACNGTNAATATCTTAGACCAGAAAATTATNAATCCNAACCCNGANTTTTTTTCATATACATTATCAAAATTTACTTTATTAGAGGCGACGAAATTAATGGCNCTTGAAATGGCACCTGAGTTGCGGGTTGTAGGGCTATCACCTGGAGTAACTATGAAATCACAACATCAAAGCCAAGANAATTTTGACGAGTGTTTTAAAAAAACACCTTTAGGGAGGTCCAACTCNCCTGAAGATATAGCTGGGACAATTCTCTGGTTAGCTGAGAACAAATCTATAACTGGTGTTAATATTGTTGTCGACGGTGGTCAACACCTTTTTCCCTCCAACAGAGACGTAATGTTTACGGTTTCATGACNCTACTTCANCACCCTAAGTTAGAAAATCATCGTTGTATNTTTTTTGATCANTTAGAGTTATCAGTCTCTATTGGAATTCATGCNCACGAAAAAGAAAAAAAACAACCNGTTNTGATTTGGCTTGAGATGTATTTTCCATTAAAACTATCGTCTCCAAAAAATGATTCNATAGANGAAGTTTTNGATTATGANCTTGTGAGGAGNGGTATACGAAGNATCGCNGAAAAAAAACATTTTTTCTTGCANGAAACCCTCAGTGAAGAAATTTCAAAATTTTGTATTAAATTAGCTAATGTATCTGCGATTAAATTAAAAATAGCNAAAAAAGAAGCNTACACCGATTGTAAATCAGTTGGGGTAGAAACAGTAACATGGAGTAATAATTGATANATTAAATTGTAGTAANAANATANTTTNTCATATAAGTTTTNATNAACTANAAATATNCAGGAATNTTTAATGCAGGCANGNAATAAACNAAAACAAACTATTAATTTAANTTCAAGATCTATCTGGTCATGTCAAACTTTCTAAGATTTTTCCACATTCTATTAATTATTAGGAAATACAATCTCACAGATTTTGCTGAAAATCATAAGTCTTTCTTGCTGAAAATATTTTGTTTTTTTTTAAATTTTCCATCAATAAAGAAAAAAACTCATAGTTCAAAAGAGCAAAGGCTTAGATATGCTTTAGAGCAATTAGGGCCACTGTTCGTTAAATTTGGACAAGTAATATCTACTAGAAGAGATATTCTTTATGAAGAGTTAGCAAATGAACTGACTCTTTTACAAGATCAAGTTACTCCTTTTTCAGGAAAAAAAGCAATTGAAATAATAGAAATATCATTTAAAAAAAAAATTAATGAAATTTTTTCAAATTTTTCTGAAACTCCAGTAGCAAGTGCCTCTATCGCTCAGGTTCATTTTGGAACTCTGGTTAATAATAAAACTCAAGTCGCTGTAAAAGTACTAAGGCCAAATATTATAAGGAAAATTGACAAGGATTTAAAACTGTTATATTCCATAGCAAATCTAGTAAGGTTGTTTATCCCTGGATCTGAAAGACTTAAACCCAAAGAAGTTATCAAAGAGTTTGATGACTACCTGCACGATGAAGTTGATCTCTTATACGAAGCAGCTAATGCATCGAAACTGAAAAGAAACTTTGCCAAAAGCTCAATTTTAAAAATTCCAGATATGGTCTGGGATCTCTGTTCATCAAATGTCATAGTTATGGAACAGGTACATGGGATTCCTATCAATAAAATTGAAGAGCTTAAAAAAGCTGAAATTGACCTTATTGAACTCTCACATGAAGGGGTCGAAATCTTTTTTACTCAAGTTTTTAGAGATGGGTTTTTCCATGCAGATATGCATCCAGGTAATATTTTTGTCGGAAAAGATGGTAAGTATTTTGGTAAGTATATAGCACTTGATTTTGGTATCGTTGGTAGTCTGACTGAAAGCGATAAAAATTATCTAGCTAGAAACTTTTTAGCTTTTTTTAGAAGAGATTACAGAAAAGTTGCAGAGCTTCATATTGAGTCGGGGTGGGTGCCACTTGAAACTCAGGTGAACTCGTTAGAATCTGCTATTCGAACTGTCTGCGAGCCTTATTTTGACAAACCATTGAAAGAAATATCTTTAGCTCAAGTTCTCCTTAGGCTTTTCCAAGCTTCAAAAAAATTTAATGTAATAATACAGCCCCAATTAGTATTGCTACAAAAAACACTTTTAAATGTAGAAGGATTGGGCAGGCAATTAAATCCTAATTTAGATTTATGGGTAACCGCAAAACCTTTTTTAGAAAACTGGATGAGTGAACAGATTGGATTTAATGCATTACGTAAACAAGTTATCACAGAAAGTGAAAACTGGGCTGTTGATATCCCGAAGCTTCCAAGATTAGGAATAGAACTAATTAAAGAACTGAAGAATACAAGCAATCTGCAAAAGAAAAATCAAGCCAAAATTTTGACGTTTTATAAGAAAGCAATAAAATGGTTTATCTTTGTGTTCTTGATAAATATTAGTTTAATGAGCTTTTTAGTCATTCTTTTTTTTTTAGAAATTTATAACTCAGCATGACTGCGACAATTTTCTTTTATATTCTAATTTCGATCTCTATAGGGCTTTACTTTTCAAAGCGAGTGAAGACTGGAGATGATTTTATTAGGGCAGGAAGAAATCTACCCTTCATTATAATTTTTGCAATGGTTTTTGCAACATGGTTTGGAGCAGAAACCGTGTTAGGAATTTCTGCAACTTTCCTTGAAGAAGGGCTTAGTGGACTGGCATCCGATCCATTTGGAGCATCAGCCTGCCTAATTATTTTTGGTATCTTCTTTGCAAAAAAACTTTATCGAATGAACCTAATGACATTAGGAGATTTTTTTAGAAAAAAATATAATAGGCATATAGAATTTACTATCTCAATTTTAATAATCATTTCATACTTGGGATGGATATCGGCTCAGATAACAGCCTTAGGGTTAGTGATTTTTATACTCTCAGACGGAATAATTACAAAAGAGCTTGGAATTCTATTGGGCTCTTGTATAGTTTTGACGTATACAATTATGGGCGGTATGTGGGCCATCGCTACAACAACCTTCATCCAAATGGTGGTAATCTTGATCGGACTACTTCTTGTTTCATTTGAAATTGTCGACTTGGCTGGAGGACTAACAAATGTAATAGCAAAAGCAAACTTTGATGGAAAGCTTCATGTATTACCCTCAATTGAATCGTTGGATTTTCTTCTCTGGATTGCTGCATTTCTCACAATGGCTCTTGGTTCAATACCTCAGCAGGACGTTTTTCAAAGAGTAAACTCTGCCAAAAACGAAAAAATTGCCAGCATTGGAACAACCCTTGGAGGATTAATTTATCTTGTTTTTGCCACTATACCTCTAATTTTAGCCTACTCAGCCTTTATTATAGACCCAGCTGGGACCTCAAGACTGATGGAAATAGATTCCCAGTTAGTTCTTCCAAAGTTAATACTTTTAAATACTTCAGACTGGATTCAAATTTTATTTTTCGGGTCTTTGATTTCCGTCATACTTAGCACAGCAGCTGGGACTTTGCTTGCTCCAGGAGTTTTATTTACACAGAACGTAGCGAGATATTTAGGTTTAGAATTAGGTGATAAAAACTTTTTAAAGGCTACAAGAATTTCAATTTTACTATTTACGGTAATGATAACTATTTATGCTATGTCGTCAAATGAAAATATTCACAAAATGGTTGAAAATGCATATAGGGTTACATTAGCAGGTGCGTTTGTTCCCCTTGTATTCGGAATGTTTTGGAAAAAAGCAAATAGCCAAGGAGCGGGCTTAGCGATCACGTTAGGTATTTTTTCATGGTTATTTTTAGAGTTTTTTTTCGCAGATTTAATTATCGAACCACAACTAGTTGGACTAGTCTTTAGTTTTATCGGAATGATTGTTGGATCATTATTTATAGAAAAAGCAAAGTAGAGATATGAATCTTATTTTATTAGCAGCTGGTAACGGAAGAAGAATGAAGTCGAATCTACCAAAGGTACTTCATGAAATATGCGGAAGATCGATGATCTGTAGAGTTCTTGATATTACCCAAAAATTAAAAAATTTAAATACTACAATCGTAGTACAAAAAGACCATAATTTAATAAAAGAAAATATAAATAAAAATTTCGATGAAAAAAAAGTTTTTCACTTTGCTATTCAAAATGAGCAACTAGGTACTGGAGACGCTGTTAAATCAGCTCTAAATCATTTAGATAATTCATTATTTACTTTAATTTTATACGGAGACGTTCCATTAATTGAATTCAAAACTATAAAACTGCTTTGTGGTAATTTAGATTCTAATTCTGACATAAGAATTCTAACTGCAAACGTCATCGATCCGAAAGGATACGGGAGAATTATTAGAAATAAAACAAAACAAATTATTAAGATAATTGAAGAAAAAGATGCTACCGGTGAAGAACGAAAGATAAAAGAAGTTTTTGCAGGGCCATTACTTATAAAAACTAAAGTTTTGAAAAAAATAATAAAAAAACTATCAAGAAACAATAAACAGAATGAGTCTTATTTAACTGATATAGTGGGAT
>NYVY01000073.1 GCA_002684875.1 Pseudomonadota bacterium | reverse complement strand
TTTATTGCAATATTACAACGATCAGCAATAATTGGACCAAAAACACTCTCAAACTAATAATTTACTATTACCGTTATTAAACCCAGAGACCCTTAGAAACTCGTACAAAGCAATTGCCGCTGAATTACTTAAGTTTAAGCTTCTAGAATCTTCTAGCATTGGAATCCTTAATAGATTTTGACTTTTGAAACGGATTTTTTGAAAACCAGACAACCCTCGAGTCTCGGGACCTAGAAAGAGCCACCCGTTGCCATTATTTCCTAACCTATAAATAGAGTTTACTGATTTCGTCGTTAATGCATAGCAATCTGAATTATCTGGCATTTCACATGACCAGAAACTCTCCCAAGATTTATAAAATCTTATGTTGCAATATTCAAGATAATCAAGACCAGCCCTTTTCATTTTTTTGTTATTAAGGTGAAATCCTAGAGGGCCAATTAAATATAGGTCTGTACCAGTATTAGCACAAAGCCTTATTATATTTCCAGTATTACTGGGAATCTCAGGTTCCACCAAAACTAACTTTACCTTAGACATTTAAGTCTCCCATAAATTTTTATATTTAATGTATTCAGAAGAAGGAGAGGCGGAATTAGTAATGGCGCTTATTAAAGATATAATTCTTGCCTGAGTTTGTCTTACTTTTTTTAAATTTGAATAGTTTATACCACCAATGGCAACAACAGGTACGGGCAATAATTTACACCAATAGTCGAGGTTCGTTTCCGTTTGTGGTACCCAAGGCATACTTTTCACCCTGGTTGGAAAAACTGGCCCACACGCAATATAGCTTGGGTAAAACTTCAACGCAAAACTAACTTCCCAAAAACTATGAGTGGATAAACCAAGCCTTAAGCCAGCATCGGATATTTTTTTGAGATCAGCGTCTACCAAATCAGTTTGCCCTAAATGAACACCATAAACCCCAAGTTCAATTGCGGATTGCCAATAATCATTTATAAATAGTTTTACCGACGGATACCTCTCTGTAATTTTTACAGCCCGTTCTAAAACATTAAAAACCTCAGTATCATTTTTATTTTTTATCCGTATTTGTATCATTTCTGCCCCGACATCTAATAAACAATTAAGATGGGACAAGTTATCTATAATTGGATATATTTGCCTTCCAACAATATCTAAAGAAGGAAACCAGTTTTTAAAATAATATTTCTTTAATANATCTTCCTGTTTAGAAAATCTTGNTGCATAAGANCCTGACTGAACAAAAGTTGGAAAAAATTTTATATTTCTTAATGANAAGCTTTTGGACTTCCCAGAGATNTNTCCTTGACTTAACATGATCGTCAAAATTGTTGCATCTTCTTCAATAAATCCTCTTTCTAATGCCCAGAAAAAATTTTCAGAAAGAANCTCGCATTGAATGTCTTTNCCTACCTCAACNGACCCAGTCGCAAATGGCCAATCAAACCTTAATATNGTTCTAATACGAGTTTTTTCCTGGCTAATAATTTTGTCTTTAGAAAAANAGCCTCTTTCAGTTTTTGAAATAATTTCCATTAAAGANTTAAAAAATATTATTACTTATATCTGTNGTTGGNGTTGCAAGAGATTGTGGAGTGATCAAACCAGACCTNAANCCANTCCTTCCAGCAGAAATTGCCTGAGAAAAAGCAATNGCCATATNCACAGGNTTTTTTGCTTGNGAAACAGCNGANTTTAATAGAACTGCATCATATCCAAGTTCCATTGCTATACACGCATCTGANGGTTTTCCTATGCCNGCATCAATGACTANGACAATATCNNAAAATTTTTCTCTAAACCTTTTTAANGATTCAATGTTNAGTAANCCTTGCCCAGATCCGATTGGAGAACCCCATGGCATAAGGGCGTCACAACCTGCATCGATCAATGCCTCCCCNACNACNAGATCAGCTGTACAAAAAGGTANNACTGAAAAATNATTTTTTGCCAATACTTTAGCAGCCTCTACTAATTCAAATGGATTTGGTTGAAGACTAAAATCATCTCCAACAACTTCTAGTTTAATTAAATTTGTATTGAAAAGCTCTCTTGCTATTTCAGCGACAGTAATTGCATCCCTAGCATTCCTGCAGCCAGCAGTNTTCGGTAAAATCGGAACACCACATGCNCTAATTTCTTTAAGCCAACCTTCGCTATTGTTTAATGANTCGACACCAAGCCTTTTTACNCCCATTGTTATTAACGATGCTCCTGATTNTTTTATTGCTAACGTTAACTCGAAAGGAGAACTATANCCTGANGAACCTAAAAAAAAACGGCTGCTCAACATGAGGTTATTGATCTTTAATGGTTTTTCTTTATCCAAATTAATTCCATATTATTTTTTATCCCCCTGTNATTGGGCCAAAGGGCGTGATTTTATCTCCATGCTTTAAAACAAGTTTAANTCTTTCACTCTTTGCTACGAATTCGTCGTTAACAGCTGTTGCGATCTTTTCATANCTTGCTCCTTGAGAATGTAAAAAAAGCTCTAAATTTACACCTTCAGAAATTTCAATTTTTTTACCAGAAAAGGAGACGAAAATTTTTTTCATAGCTCGGTTACTAACAAATTTTGAAAGGAATATTTAGCTTTAAAAAAACTTCTTTGAGTAACGCAGGAGCAACCAACCATCCATGCCTAAATAACCCATTAATCCTGACCAATTTTTTTTCAATATTAAAAAATGGTAAATTATCGATTGCTGCTGGTCTCACATTCGTATCGGTCGAAATAATTCTTGCTTCACTTAATTGAGGAAACACAAAACGTGCAGCAGTTAAAAGATCAAGAGCACTTTGAAGAGAAATTGGAGAAGTATCATTAGATTCTATCTCAGTTGCCCCAATTATAACTTTCCCATCAATTTTTTGAACTATATAAACTTTTAGTCTTGGGTGAAAAAATCTAATTGGACGATTAATAAAAAATGTTCTTGGAGGATCTAATAAAATTGTTTCTCCCCTTACGCCTCTAATTTCAAGATCCCTAGCTCCCACTCCTCTTGTATCGAAAACAAGATCATAATTAAAAACTTGGCCTTCTGCCTTTAACCAACCTGAACCTAAATCATCAACCTTTGTTTTAAATCTAAAGCCTTTTTGACTTGCAGGATTAAGTTTGATAGTGGCAAGTAAAATAGCTTCCAACGATAAAATTGGGTCGATGTGACCCTCGCCTGGGATCAACCAACACTTTAGTTTACTATCAACGTTTGGTTCTAATTCAACAATATCTTTTTTTGAAAGTTGTAGACATTTATAATCGATTTTTTTGAAAAATCGTTCGACAAAACCCTCCTCTGCTGCTGGNGCAACTAACAAATTTCCGTCTAATCTCAATCCAACATCTTTNGAAGTAATTCTTTTTANTTCATTACTNATATNACTCCAAATCNTTATAGACTCGCTTCCCATCGTGTGTACNNNTCTACCCCCACTTTCCATTTCTGAAACTGGGCTAAGAAGGCCAGCTGAAGTAAAAGCAGCCGCTCGATTTTCAGTTGGGCCTGGTTCAATGTCTGTCTGCTCAAACAATTCAACCTCACATCCTTGTTTCGAAAGCATAAACGCAGTGAGCCTACCTAACAAACCAGCTCCAACTATGCCTACTTTTTTCATTTGCTACCAGAATATATCTTGGAACCAAGACTTTTAAACTCAACAGCTTTTTCTTCCATTCCAATTTTAATTGCTTGTTTTAAATCAACTTCTTTTGATTTTGCAAACTCCCTTACCTCCTGCGTTATTTTCATACTACAAAAATTAGGCCCACACATTGAACAAAAGTGGGCTTTTTTCATATTTTCCTTGGGTAATGTTTCATCATGAAAAGATTTTGCAGTAGTGGGATCAAGGCTCAGGGAAAATTGATCATGCCATCGAAAATCGAATCGAGCCTTCGACAACGCATTATCTCTTAACTGTGCATAGGGGTGCCCCTTTGCTAAATCTGCAGCATGCGCGGCGATTTTATACGTAATAATTCCTGTTTTTACATCATCTTTATTAGGAAGACCTAAATGTTCCTTTGGTGTTACATAGCAAAGCATGGCAGTCCCATACCACCCGATCTGTGCGGCTCCGATCGCAGAGGTTATATGGTCATACCCAGGAGCAATATCGGTTGTAAGCGGTCCTAAAGTATAAAACGGAGCTTCCTTACAATACTGGAGCTGTTTTTCCATATTCTCTTTGATCATATGCATCGGAACATGACCAGGCCCTTCTATCATTACCTGAACGTCATGTTTCCATGCAATTTCAGTTAATTCTCCAAGAGTCTTTAATTCCGAGAATTGTGCTTCATCATTTGCATCCCAGATACTACCAGGACGCAAACCGTCGCCTAGGCTAAAAGAAACATCATATGCTTTCATAATTTCACAAATTTCTTCAAAATGCTCATAGAGAAAACTTTCTCTATGATGGGCTAAACACCACATTGCCATAATGCTTCCGCCTCGACTTACAATTCCAGTCATTCTGTCTGCCGTCATTGGAATGTACGCAAGTCTAACACCAGCATGTATTGTAAAATAATCGACACCTTGTTCCGCTTGCTCTATAAGAGTATCTTTATACAAATCCCATGTGAGCTTTTCTGCTTTTCCATTTACTTTCTCAAGCGCTTGATAAATGGGAACAGTTCCAACTGGGACTGGGCTATTCCTTATTATCCACTCCCTCGTCTCATGAATTCTTTTGCCAGTCGATAAATCCATTATAGTATCGGCGCCCCAGGTTATTGCCCAAATCATTTTGTCAACCTCTTCCTTGATACTACTGGTCACCGCACTATTTCCAATATTAGCGTTAACCTTTACTAAAAAATTTCGGCCAATAACCATCGGCTCACTCTCTGGGTGATTAATATTATTTGGAATAATTGCCCTCCCAGTCGCTATTTCATTTCGAACAAACTCAGGCGTTACTTCTAGAGGAATTTTTGCGCCGAAAGATTCGCCCTCGTGATACCTTCCAATTTTTTTTAAATAATTTAATATTTTTTTTTCACTAAAACCAGCATTTTGGAAAAGTTCTTGTCTTTTTAAGTTTTCCCTTATTGCGACAAACTCCATTTCGGGAGTGATAACTCCATTTCGAGCATAGTGTAATTGTGTTACATTACTTTTTTCTCTGGCAACTCTTGGAAACTGTCTTTCTGTAAACATAAACTTTGAAACACTATCAGTTGAATTTTGTTCTTTGCTGTAAACAGAAGTAGGAGAATTTAACTTGACGGTATCACCCCTCTCATCTATCCATTTTTCCCTCACTGGAGAGATCCCCTTCCTAATGTCAACTCTTTCACTTATGCTTAATCCCAGACTCTCATCTCCAAAAGGCCCACTCGTATCATAGATTGTTACTGGTGGATTTTTTTCTAACTCATTTTCATTAACAGTATCACTTTGAGTCACTTCCCTAAAAGGAACTCTAATATCAGACCTGCTTCCAACAGAATAAATACGTTGACTACTCGACTGAACCTTTTCGAGAAATTGTTTTTTTATTTCAACTGTTTCGTTTTTCATATTGGCCTCTATTAATAAAATCTTCTCAGATATGATGGATTGAAGTGTTCTATGGCAGAATTTCCATTACCTACCATCGAACCACGTGCTAGTTTTATACTATTTCGAACATAGTTTTGAGCAAACTTAATTGCATCTGATAAGGATTGGCCCCTACCAAGGCAAACAGAAATTGCAGTTGAAGTTGCGCAACCTGTACCATGTGAATTTTTTGTGAAAATAAAATCACTTTCAAAAACCTTCACTTTTCCTTCCTTTAAAAGGAGGTCGAAATGTTGGAACTCATTCACAACATGACTTTCTCTTATCATTGTTGGTAAATGTCCTCCTTTCAAAAAAATTGGCGGTGTGTTTATTGAAAAGAAAAATCTAGATGCTTCTTCCAAAACTTCAAAAAACAATTTTTTGGTTGTACTTGATTTTAATTTTTCCAAAATATACCCTTTGTTGTGGTGGGATAACATATAGTGGAATTCTGGGAAGTTTGGTGTAACGAGGTCGCTAAATTTCAGAAGCACATCGAAAATCTTTTCTTTAGCAGTCTCCTCAACTAAATCAACTCCGCTTGTCGAACGCAATACAGGGTCTAAAACAACGTTTCTACACTCAAAAAGATTCAGCCATTCTGCGATTACCTCTACATTCTCCAATGAGTAAATCATCCCGATTTTAACAGAATCAATCTCAAAATCTTCAGCTAAGGTAAGGAGCTGGTCCTTTAATACAGTCGCTGGAATAGGAAAAATGGTATTTACCCGTTTCGTATTTTGTGCTGTAACACACGTTACAGCATTGAGTGCATACGCGCCCAAACCAGAGGCAGTCTTAACATCTGCTGTAACTCCAGCCCCACCACCACTATCAATGCCCGCAATGGAAAGAATTATTGGTCTCTTGCTCATAAAATATCCTTTTTGAGCAAGGAGCTCCCTACGTTGGCATAATCCAAATCAGGTTATTAAGGGTATTTCTCAGCTGAACACAGCACCCCTGCTCATCTTTAGTTTACATCAGACAGAAACAAAATACTAATTATTGAAATTGATAAAACTTATCATTCAAAAACTTCGTTACATCAAATATCTCTTCCTCAAACCATGGTAGGTCATTGTTTCCAGCGCAAAACTCAACCATAGCCAACAACTTACTAGCAGTTTTCAATTTTCTGAAGTCTGCGTCATAAATTGCGGATCCATCGCCATTGGGAAACATTGAGTTATGACAAGACTCGCAGTTTAACTTATGTAGTATCTCCCCGTTCTCTGAATTTCCTGTGTTAAACGGTTGAGAAAAAACTACAGCAGTGTGAAACACTAACAACAGCCCACCCACTAACCGAAAGAAAGAAAGGATGCAACGACTAAAAGGTGTGGATATATCACTCATAAATTTACTTTACCCATCAGACTATAGTCTACTCTAAGAATTAGTGATGAAGTTACAGTTTGTTCTTTCAAAACGGCCTTCGAAAATGTAAAGTATCGAGCATTCAACCTTTTACGATACCTTTATCAACTCTAGTCTCTCCTTTACTATCCGACCACTCTACTCTTATCTCATCTCCCGCCTTCCCATTAAACATACAGCGAATATAAGGGTTTTTGGATAATGTAGGACCGATATAGCCCAATAAAACTTTTTTCGAGTTGATTTGAATACTAAACTTTTTGATAAACCATGCTGGAATAATATCTCCAGTATTTTCATCTTTCCTAAAACCAGATTCCATATCATGTCTCATGAGCATTCTAAAGTCGATAATTCCATCCTTAGCTTTTGCCCTAATTTTTGTGGCTTTTGGCACCAATCAGCTCCCGCACCCACCGAGGACGACTTTTATATTTCTGCGGTTCATAAAAAAACCATCATCCGATTTTACCAATGCAACAAAGTCTGACGACTCAGCCATTTTTACTTTTGTTGCTAAATGTAATTTATCCACCTGTTGAATCTCAAAATAGCCCGCTAGAACGATTGGATTTTTCTCTATTAATAAAGCGACTGCTTTTACTTCAGGGAGTGTGCTTTCAACGCTGATACCTACGTATGCACCATTTTCCGCTGTATCAGGNGCTGAAATTGATANTCTATTATCGAGCNTAGGAGAATCNACACCAAGCACNGTAAAAGTATCATCAAGACTTTTGGTNTCAAACCATTTTTTAACCCAAACCTCGTCGCCCATTGCTATCAANTCATTGGGCAGAAAACCTACGCTTGCAAGGAAAAGCAAACCAGCTGAATCAGCAAAAAATTTTCGCCGATCCTTTAATTGAGTCGTAGGTTTAATCATTTAATTTCGACTTAGCAATTAACCATTAGTTCAAGCAAGAGTTGTCTTTCTGCTTAAAAATTATTCCAACACAAATTAATTAAGAAGGAACCCAAAACAAAAATACATTTACGAAATAGGTATTTATAATTACTAAAATATCTATCAACTGGAAAACAAATAATCAACATCACTTCCGACATTACTGACATTTTCTCAAGTTTAAGTAACGCTATATATTCTCGTCAGCATATTTTTCAGACATAGCTTCCAATGGAATTACTTTTATTTTCGTTGCCTGTCCAGCCGTTCCAAAAGCTTCTAACCGATTTTTACATATCTCGTAAGCAGCTAATCTTGCCACCTTTAAATATCCTCGTGGATCAAAATCTTCAGACTTTTCAACCAAATACTTTCTTATTGCGCCAGTCATCGCAAGCCTAATATCTGTATCGATATTAACTTTCCTGACACCATTTTTTATTCCATTAACGATTTCCTGAACAGGCACTCCATATGTTTCCTTTAAGTTCCCTCCATAATTTCTTATTAGGCTCAAGAGTTCTTGAGGCACNCTAGAGGAACCGTGCATCACTAAGTGAGTATTAGGTATTCTTGAATTAATCTCCTTAATTCGCTCAATAGCNAGAATGTCACCTGTTGGAGGTCGCGAAAACTTATANGCACCGTGACTTGTGCCAATAGCGATTGCTAAAGCATCTACCTTAGTCTCTTTCACAAAAGTTGCTGCTTCATCAGGATCGGTTAGAAGTTGATCTTCGGTTAAAATACCCTCTGCCCCAACTCCGTCCTCCTCACCAGCTTCTCCACTTTCGAGTGAACCTAGGCAACCTAACTCACCCTCAACAGAAACACCAACTGGATGTGCAAATTCAACAACTTTTTTTGTCGTTGCTACGTTGTAAGAATAACTGGCAGGGGTTTTACCATCCTTCTGTAACGAACCATCCATCATTACACTGCTAAAACCGCTTCTAATAGAACGTTGNCAGACCGCTGGAGAAACGCCATGGTCCTGGTGCATACAGATTGGTATGTGAGGAAATTGCTCTATCGCCGCTTCTATCAGCTTTCTTAAAAAAGGTTCTCCAGCATATTTTCTAGCTCCAGCACTAGCCTGAAGAATTACTGGACTGTTGCAATCATTCGCTGCCTGCATTATTGCCTGAACCTGTTCCAAATTATTAACGTTGAACGCTGGTACCCCGTAATCATTTTCCGCAGCGTGATCGAGAAGTTGCCGCAGTGCGATCAGTGCCATAGTGTTCCTTTTTCTAAAGATTATTGTTNTCGTTAATACTAAATGATACTNCAATTCTACCGATCCTTNCCATCCATCATGCGTAAAATCATGGGAGTAAAGATTAGTTGCATCGCTAGCCCCATTTTTGCACCAGGAACTGCNAGTACGTTTGGTCTAGTCAAAGTTGACCCAGACAGCATGGAAAGTAAATACTGAAAATCAATCCCTTTAGGATCTGCGAATCTNATNATTACTAGTGACTCCTCAGCTGAAGGGATATCACGAGCGACGAATGGGTTTGACGTGTCAACCAATGGGACTCTTTGAAAATTTACATGAGTCTTTGAAAACTGAGGGATAATATNGTTCACGTAATCAGGCATCCTTCTGAGAATAGTATCTACAACTGCATCTTGAGAATAGCCCCTCGCCTCCTGATCCCTATGTAATTTCTGTATCCATTCAAGGTTTATTATCGGTACAACACCAACTAACAAATCTACGTGCTGAGCTATGTCAATACCCTCATACACATACCCACCATGAAGACCCTCGTAGAACAAAAGATCGGTCTGCTTTTTTATCTCTTCCCAAGGCGTGAAAGTGCCTGCATCCTGTTTAAAAAAAGCCGCCTCATCCGAATCNTGTAAATATCTTCTAAACTTCCCTTCACCAGTTTCACCGTATGTCCTAAAGAGTGTCTCTAAATCCNCTAACAAGTTTGCCGAAGGNCCGAAATGACTAAAATTCTTATTTCCCCTTTTCTCTGAAGCCTTCATAGCCTTATTCATTTCTTCTCTATCAAATCTATGGAAAGAATCACCGTGTATTATCTGGGCTCGTAATTTCTCTCTNCTAAAAATATGCCTAAAAGCGTGNAAAACAGTTGAAGTGCCAGCTCCAGANGACCCAGTAATTGCAACTATTGGATTTCTCACTGACATTTTATTTCGGATCCACAAAAAGAGAACGTTCGCGAAACAATGGTGAATCGTACTCTAGACTTCCGCCATCATACTTTTGATAATATGTTTCAATTCTTTTAACTTCTTTCGCAGCTCCAATAATTACTGGAATTCTTTGATGACAATCATCTGGAANAACATTTAGTATATTCACCCTGCCCGTCGACGCCTGACCGCCAGCATTCTCTACTATCATAGCCATTGGGTTAGCCTCATACATAAGCCTGAGTCTACCTTCTNTTTCAGGAACTTTATTATCTTTGGGGTATAAAAAAACTCCNCCCCTCAACAGAATTCTGTGAATATCGGCGACCATGCTGCCACACCATCGCATATTGAAATTTTTTTCCCTTACCCCGTCCTCTCCTTCGTTACATTCCTTAATATATTTTTGAATTGGAGGCTCCCAGTACCGCAAGTTGCTTGAGTTAATAGAATACTCAGAACAATNCTCAGAAACTTGTAAATTTTTATGGGTGAGAACAAACTCCTTCCTTGAACTTTCAAAGGTAAATCCATTTACTAAATTATTAAATGCAACAACTAACATCGTCGAAGGTCCAAACGTGCTGTATCCTGCCGCAACTTGCTGACTCCCAGGCAAAAGCAAATCAAGTGTCTCTAGCTGAAGCGCATTTGTTATTTGGTAAACGGAGAAAATTGAACCAACAATTCCATTAACATCAACATTAGAGGACCCGTCTAAAGGATCAAAAAAAACCACATACCCTTTTTCTAAATCTTTATTTATAAATGTTGGTTTTTCTTTTTCCTCGGAAACAAACGCTATAACATTTTTCTCATCTGATAGAGCTAATGAAAATATTTCGTCAGCTCTAACATCTAATTTCTTTTGAATTTCTCCTTGAACATTTTGAGTCGATAAATTTCCCAAATTACCTAAAATAGGACCTTGATTAATCTCATAAGAGAGAGTGACGATACAATTGGATATTGTTTCCATCAGACTGTCCAGCCCACGATTTTCGCTTAGATTCTCTGAATTATGCTTCAAAAAGTTTGAAAAGCTTTCCAATTATTCCTCCATTTATTAACTCGTATGAATTTTTAGCCTAAAAGTATTAGTTTTGATT
>NYVY01000072.1 GCA_002684875.1 Pseudomonadota bacterium | reverse complement strand
AAATGTCAGTAATTTCAAATATTCCCTTGGGGTACTCTCTCATTAAAGCTTCTGTTAGGATTCCAGTGCCACAGCCTATTTCTAATATTCTTGGTCTAGAAATCGTTGGTAGTAACTGAATCAATGATTTAGCTGTGATTTTCTGAATACTAGCGTTATCATGATAAGAGTAACAATACTTAGTAAAAGAACCAGTTATAGATTTCTTACGTGCCTGAGACATTTAAAGCTCTTTCCAAGAATCTATAATAAGACACATTATCACTGAGCGGAGGGACATGACCACAGCCAGAAATAATATTAAGATCACGATTTCTAAATACTCGTTTACTGTGTTCAATCGGAATAATCTTATCATCACTTGACGCTAAACTGAAGATTGGTGTCTGACTTTTTAAGAGCTTTTCCTGTAAATTCCATTCACCTAAGTTCTTTAGACTCTCATCAAGCGCAACACTATCAAAAAAATTTTTAGAAAAATATGGGGCGCCAGCAATCCTATGAAAATATTTCATTTGAGTGCCTGTATTTTTACGTATATTCCTTCGCATGTTCTTAATGACTTCTTTATTGTAAATAGAATAAAAACAATCAAATCCTGAGATCGATATCAGTGAAACTGGATTTTTCAGATTCTTTAACAACCACATAAACCCCATAGAATGGCCAACCCCAATCACCTTANTANAATTTTGTAAAGATAAGTGTTGTCGTGCACCAGTGTAACCAAAATCCAAAAGAATTGGACNATCAATGTTGAGCTTATTAATAGTCTTATGCCAAATACTTTTATCAAAACCCCANCCATGAGCAAATACAACTTTAACCATCCCTATCTCTTATTTTACACAATGCATTAACAACACAGTCAATGTCTTCAGTCTCATGAAAAGCNCAAATACTAAACCTGATACATATNTGATTTTTTGGTACTGTCGGCGGCAACATTGCTTTTACCCAAATATTTCTTTCTCTCAAACCATCCTGATAAATTTTAGCCAAAGTAGCATCTCCTATCAAAATAGATATAATGTGGGACTTATCGGACAGTATCTCAAACTCATTGAGCTTTAGGTTTCTTTTGAAATAGTTTGAAAGATTAAAAATTTTTNGTCTTTGTTTTTCTAATTTTGGAATTATTTCTAGCCCAGCTGAGATCGCTCCGATAACAGCTGGCGCTGGCGCTGTACTGTATATTAACCCTCTACAAACCGATATCAGATAATCCCTAATCTTCTTAGAGCAAACTAAAAANGATCCATGTCCACCAAAAGCTTTTCCGAAAGTACCNATTGTTAGGTCAGCTTTAGTTGCTAAACCAAGACCATTTTCCCCNTAAACACCAATAGCATGAGCNTCATCTATTACNANNAATGCTTTNTTTTTTTCTCTTATTTTATAAAGCCTTTCTATATCTAACATTTCNCCCGTCATACTGAAGATACTTTCGGTTAGAATAAATTTTGCAAGTGCACGTGGTTTTTTTGACATCTGNGATTCTAAATGATCAAGATCATTATGACGAAATCTTACCAGATCAACTTGTGAGGGGTCACATCCGTCGTAAATACTAGCGTGAACTCCCTTGTCAATGAATACAGAGGGTTTCTCTCCCAAAACTTTTCTGTTAAAAAGAGCNGGCAAAATCGAGACATTCAANTGATATCCCGAATTCATGATCAGAGCAGCTTCAGATTTTTTCCANTATGCGATTTTTTTTTCTAATTCTTCAATNAGATATAAATTCCCTGTNACTAATCGTGATGATCCTAGTCCAACGCCATACCTCTTTAAATACTTTGAAGCTTCCTTTATAAGTTGNTGATTTGTTCTAAGGCCAAGATANTCATTGCTCCCGAAGTTAATATACTTTTTCTTACCGTCATGAACATATTTTTCGTCAACNAAATCAAGAGGAGTCATTCTTTTTTTTAAGNATTCCTCCANTTTTTGAAAGTAAGAGAAGTAAATTTGATTGAAATTCATAGATAACTGGCCTATTGTTTTNAAAGAAATAAGGCTAAGATATAAANATNGTAGCAGTCTATAATAAAACCAATTTTTATGAATTCAACTCAAAAAAGCAAATCCTGTAAAGACAGTAGTACTTTGCGTCATAACTGGTCTTTTAAAGAAATCGGTGACATTTACAGTCANCCTTTTTTTTCTCTCCTNCATGAGGCTCATTNTATACATAAAGCCTACAATAACGATTTTTCAATTCAATTAGCAAGCTTACTNAATGTAAAAACTGGTGGTTGCCCCGAAGATTGTAAATATTGCTCCCAATCTGCTCATTACAAAAAAAATACAAAACTGAAACCAGAGAAATTAATATCAGCCAATGAAATAATAGAAAAAGCAAAAAAAGCTAAAGAAAATGGNGCCGATAGATTTTGTATAGGAACNGCTTGGAGAAATGTTCCAAATAATGCAGATTTTTTAANAATTCTTGAAGCAATAAANGGAATAAGAGCATTAGAGTTAGAGGCCTGTGCAACTTTGGGGATGCTGAATGAGGAACAAGCACNAAAACTAGCAGAGGCTGGTTTNACAGCTTACAATCANAATATCGATACATCTCCAGAGCACTATAAAAATATTACTAGCACTCGAACATTTTCGGACAGAATTGAGACACTAAAAAATGTNAGGCAAGCTGGCCTTCAGGTTTGTTGCGGGGGTATTTTAGGTATNGGAGAAAAAGANGAAGATAGNATCAGTTTTTTGAGAGTATTGAGCTCAATGAACCCGCACCCTGAAAGTGTACCTTTTAATGTTTTAGTACCTATAAAAGGTACTCCTTTCGAAAATAATTTACCCGTAGATCCATTTGATTTAATNAAAATAATCGCTGTAGCAAGAATTTTAATGCCAAAATCTAGAATTCGTTTATCTGCAGGAAGAAAATCTTTATCTCAAGAGACTCAAATTCTTTGCTACTATGCTGGCGCAAACTCAATTTTTTATGGGGAAAAACTGTTGACCACAGCTAACGCAAAAGAATTTGAGGACGAAAAGTTATTAAAAAAGCTTGGGTTGATAACGCAAACTGAAAAATAAATTTTTTATGTTTGGCTTACTATATCGTCAATTTTTTCTACAAGGTCGTCGTATCCACCGATAGAATCTCCATTGATCAAAATTTGCGGGTAAGTTTTTGCCCCAGGTGCAATTTTATCTAAATCTTCTCTTTGAAAATCTATATTTAACGTTAGTAGTTTGTAAGTTATCTTTCTCTCATCAAGAAGATCTAGCGCTAACTCACAATAGGGACAACCTTTCATAATAAGTACGACAAAATTGTTAGTCATAAGTAAAAAAATTAATTTTCGTTAAAATAAAAAATGAATAGTATATAAGAAACACCATCATGAAGATATACTATAGTGATGACATTAACAAGCGACCAACTTAACAACCCATTAAGGAGCGGTAACGCTTATATCGATAGTTTAGTATATGACTCCCACTTAATTCCTAATTGGAATCAAAAGATCAGTGACGACGGAAATCTGATTAAATATTCATTCAACCTGGGATCCGATACTTTATCAAACTATCAAGAGGTAACTGTTTTCTCAAAAATACAGCAACAATATACAGAATCAGCTTTAAATTATATAGACAGAGTTACTGGATTAAACCATGAGAGTACTAATGATCCAACCACTGCTGACCTATTATTTTATAATGCAGATTTGAGTCGAGGTACTACAGGATTAACCGAATCGTCTATAAGTTTGACTACAAACGTTAGAACTGGTGAAGTAGCCGAATCAACAATTCGGTCGTTTCTATACATGGATACCGACGATACCACGGTTGCAGGTGGATACGGACCTAACAGCTATTGGTATGAAACGCTTTTGCATGAGTTAGGTCACACTCTCGGTTTGGTCCACCCTCATGAAGGAGTAATCCTCTCACCTAGCTTAGATAACACCTCAATATCCCTAATGTCCTACAATGAGAACGGTGGTCCTTATTCATATTTTCAACCCTTAGATATTCATGCCCTGCATTTTCTCTATGGAGGAGATGGAATTGGTGGTCAATTTGGCGCTTATACACAAACTCCACCAGTTGATGGTACACCAGCCAAACCGTATCTCATCTATTCAGGCCTAGAAAAATTCTATCCCGATTCAATAATGAATACTTTAGCATCTGATAGCCAAGGGAGAACGGGTTCAAGTTCCCTGATTAATTCTTCTGCTGACCAAGTTTTCTCAGCTACAGTTGAAACCTCAGTCTTTGATTTTAGTGACCTTAGATACGAAGATATAACTTTTACAAAAACAGGTTCAAAAAGTTATTCTGTCTTTTCCTTGCAGTATGGAACTGATACCCTTAATAACTTTACAAGAGTTACTTTTAACGATGGTACGTTGGCATTGGATGTGGGCGAAGGAGAAACAGCTGGGCAAGCTTACAGGCTCTATCAGGCTGCTTTTGCTCGTACTCCTGATTTACCAGGTGTGGCCTATCACATGAACGATATGGAGAACAATGGGCTCTCTATCACGCAGATTGCTAGTAACTTTATTGCTTCTCCTGAATTTAAAACGAAATACGGGGATAATCCTACAGAAGAACAATACATTAATCTTCTTTATCAGAATGTTTTAAATCGGACTCCAGCAGAATTTGAGGTAGAGTATTATAAGGAACGTTTTCAGGAAGGTAGTACAGATTGGAATACAACACTAGTTTTCTTCGCAGAATCCCCAGAAAACATCCTAGCAGTTGCCCCAGAGATTTCACAGGGAATTTTGTTGGACCTGTGAAATTAATATTGTTAGGGTATGATTTGAGTAGCAGGTAATAATTTTATGCAGGATAACAAAGATTCTTGGTTTTGCTCGAGAAAAAACCATTTAAGAAACCAGTGTAGAACCGTTTTATACTTGGCCTAACCTATTAGCTCCCAGGGTATTTTTGCTTTGTATATTTTGCCTTAAAACTATTAACTCGAAAAAGTAACATTTACATTCAGAACCTCGTAAGAAAACCGTTTTTAAGTATATGGTTACTAAATTAAAATCGATTTGCTTGCTCTCAACTGTTTTAATTCTTCATTCAGTTTTCCTTGTAGGAGGTCACTGTAATGTACTCTTTTGAAAAAACGGTTGTTATAAGCATATGATAACTGGAAAAAATTTAATTCAAATGTCTGGTGGCAATCCCTGTTTGGCAACTGTTTTAAGTGGAACTGTTCTTCTTAATGTTAATAAGGAATTCGAGAATGATACCATTCCGGTATACGAAAGTACTCAAGCTGCCAAATTGAAGTTTTTTTTAGGATTAAAAAATACAGTCTTTGCATTAAGCATAGAAAATAAATTTACAATTTTATGCACTGAGAGTTAGATGGTTATTATCGGAATAGTGTCTGCATCACATGTTGTCGATTATCATTACAGTTGTGTTGGAGATAAATATTAACAAGTTAAGTTTTTTTAATAATGCTAAGAAAGTTTTGGTAAGGGCATCAGTTGACCGAAAGTCAGATGCTAGAAATGTAGTAGTTAGCCTATTGGACGATGGTAGACCTTGCTCTAGGATAATGGTGCTGAGGAAAGTTGAGTTGGATAAAATGGCATTATTTTTCTTTACAGATAAAAACTCAAAAAAATGTGCAC
>NYVY01000071.1 GCA_002684875.1 Pseudomonadota bacterium | reverse complement strand
TATGACTCAGAAAATGGAGATAAAAAAATTTGATCCTAAGGCAAGAAAACACGTGATGTATAAGGAAGGCAAAATTAAGTAGTAGAAAAGGTTAAGTCTACTTCAGGAACCTACTTTTTATAGCTTTAATATTTCTTGTAATTCAGAGATTACTTTATTCTTTTTTTCTTCACCACAATAGAGTGGTAGGCTGCAGCAGCTACTAGCAACAAGCCAACCGTGCCAGTTATAATTTCAGGAATGTGAAAATGAACACTTGCAATCATAATTAACGCCAATGCTCCTATAGCATAGTGTGCGCCATGCTCTAAATAAATAAGTTCGTTAAGAGTTCCCTTTTTTATTAAGTAGATTGTAATTGACCTCACCGCCATTGCTCCAGCTCCTAACCCTAACATGATGATAACCACGTCTTTAGTAATGGCAAAAGCACCAACTACTGCGTCTATAGAAAATGATGCATCAAGAACTTCTATGTATATGAATCCGCCAATAGTACCTCGTTTAATAGCGTCAATATTTGTTGTATTGTTTTTGGGTGCTAAGGCTTGACTGAGCACATCTATCGCTAAGTAAATTACCAAACCCCACAGTCCAAAAATAATTATCCCAGATTTTTTTTCTGGGGGAAGGTTGCTTGAAACTATGAGAAGGGAACTTAGCGTAATAAAAATTGCAACACCGTTAATATTTCCAAGTTTAGAAAAAAGCTTTTCAATTTTTACGATCCATAGCGTCGTTTTATCAGTCTTACAGAAAAAATTAAGAAAAATTAAAAGTAAAAAAACACCTCCAAACGCAGCTATTTCCTCATGGTGTTTTAATAATATTGAAGAATATTCATCTGGTTGGTTAATAGCTAAAAACCATGTCTCAGTTAAAGACATATCCGTAGTTAGCGCCACTACTAGAAGAGGAAAAATTAACCTCATTCCAAATACTGCTATCAAGACCCCAATAGTTAAAAAAAGCATTCTCCAAAGTGCATTCCAGTTCTTTAGTATCGAGGCATTTACAACCGCGTTATCAAAAGAGAGAGATATTTCTAAAACCAACAAGATAAAAAATATCCAGAGGTATTGAGCTGCACCAACTTCTTTGTTATTTTCCCAACCCCACAAAGCTGCGATAAAACCAAATATGATACAGACGGCGATAGTTCCCCAAAAATTTTTTAAAAAAGTTAACATTTTTTACCTTGTACTATTCTGCTTGGTTTCCTCATTAAGACGAGTTCCTCTGCGCTTGTAGGATGTACTGCGATGGTTTTATCAAAGTCAGTTTTTTTTAACCCACAATGAAATGCAACCGCTAGTGTTTGTATGGTCTCTGCAGCGTCATCACCGATAATATGAGCTCCTAAAATAGCCTCAGTTTGATCATCAACTAGAAGTTTGAAATAGCTTTTTACTTTTTTCTCTATGAAAGCATTTTTTAATGGATTAAATTCTGATTCATATATTCTGATTTTGTTATTAGTACAATTTATTGCTTCTTCTTCCGTAAGACCAACAACTCCAATTTGTGGGGAAGTGAATACTGCGCTAGCGACTTCTGAGTGGTTTACTTTGTAGTTTTTTTTATTAAATAAATTTTCAGCAACTGCTCTCCCTTCGGCTATAGCCACGGGCGTAAGATTTACTCTGTCCGTAACATCTCCCACGGCGAAAACCCCAGGAATAGAAGTCTCACTATAACTATCTACCAGTATTTCTCCTGACTCTCCCAGTTTAGGGGAACATGATTTAAATAAATTTTCAGTATTCGGCTTTCTACCTAATGCATTTAATATTAAATTAAATTCCTGATGCCCATGATTTGTGTGCAATTTAAAAGATTCATTTTTCCTTTCAATCTCGATAAAATTTGATTTTGGGAATAGCTTAATCCCTAATGTTTTTAAATTCGCCTCCATTTTAATTCTGATTTCTTGGTCAAAGTTTCGCAAAGGATACTCTGCTCTGTAGAAAAGGTTCACATCTACTCCAAGATTTGCCATGATACATGCAAATTCTGTCGCAATATATCCAGAACCTAAAATCCCTAATGTTTTTGGAGTATCACTCAAATTCAGAATATCATCTGATGTTAGAGTTTTTTCAAGCCCTGGAAACAAGGAGGTCTCAGGCCTTCCGCCCGAGGCAATCAGGACCTTTTTTCCAGTTAGGGTTTTATCTCCTACTTGAATACTGTTTTTATCTAACAAATGTGCCTTGCCACGAAAGATATTCACATTACTGTCAGTTAGAAGTTTTTCGTATATCTTTTCTAATCGATCAATTTCAACGTTTTTTCTTTTCGTCCACTTCCCTAAATCGTGCTGAATTGCATGGGTAGGTAAATTTGTCCACCCAAATGAACTAGCGATGGATAATGTTTTCCCTATCTCCCCAGCATACATCATAAGTTTTTTTGGTACACAGCCTCTAATTACGCATGTACCTCCAAGACGATCGGATTCAATCAGAGCAACGCTGGCCCCATATTCAGTTGACCTCCTAGCGCATGCTACGCCGCCAGAACCACCGCCAATAACAATTAAATCAAAGTTCAAAGACAAAGTACCCCCAGGGTGATAGTATAAATTCTAATGAATATTATAGACACCTTTCGATATCTAGTTGCCTTGGAAGAGCACAAACATTTTAGTAGAGCTGCACAAGCTTGTCACATAACGCAACCAGCTTTATCGAATGCACTTAAATCCTTAGAAGAGGAAATGGGGTTAAAAATAGTTAATCGAGGTAGAAATTATGAGGGGTTAACTGAGGAGGGAGAAAGAGTTCTTAGTTCTGCTTATCAGGTGTTGCATGAGCTAGACAGATTAAAGATGGAGATTATTAGTAAAAAAGAATCTCCCACGGGGAACGTTATAATAGGGTCTATTCCAAGTGCTTTACCTGTGGCATCGAGTTTTGCCGCAAGTATCTGCTTTCTCCATAAAGGGTTGAAACCAGTTGTTCGATCAATGACATCTCATGATCTTGAACTATGCCTCGAGAACTTATCCGTAGATGTTGCGTTTGGTTACTCAGAAAGACCAGAAATCCAAAGTCAAGAGGTAGAAATAATCCCCCAATATGAAGAAAAATATTTTTTCTTGACAAAGAAAAAGAGCGAATTTTACGAAGAATCTTTAACTTGGAGCGATGCGTCGAAAAAAGATCTTTGTTTGCTTACTCCTGAGATGCACAACAGAAAGCTCATAGATATTTTTTTTGCGAAAAACAACATCAAAATTAACCCCGTAATGCAAACTGATTCAATTTTTAGTTTGCTCTTAACTGTATACACTGGCCAGTTATCCACAATTTTATCTGGTCCTACAGCAAATTTTGCAAAAATAAACGGGGAGTTGGAAATAAGGGAGCTAGTTGAACCTGCTGAAACAACCGCTATTGGGATAATGATACCTGCTGGTAACAGACTCTCAATAGTCCAAAATGCGGCGAAAACGTTTTCTAAGTCGCAAGGCTGGAAAAAGATTTTAAATGATATTTCAATACCTTAGGGTATCCATGTATATTTTTATAAGTTTTCTAGTGATTCATAAATAAAATTAGACAACAGTCTTGAGTAAGCATACATTAGGAAATATGTGGATAAAGAGGGTAAATAGATGAATAATCCAGTGATCGCCCCAAGTAGTGAAAAAAGAATAGATATTACGCGGATTACAAAAAGAAGAAAAAAAGATCGAATCAAGCCAAAAGGCAGGCAGGCTGATGAAATATCAATCTCTGAAATAAAAAATTTAATTAACACTCAGTGTCTCGATCGGCGGGACCTTCTCATCGAAAACTTGCACATGATTCAAGATGAGTTTGGTTGTTTGCGTGACAGACACTTAGTTGCATTGGCTAAATTATCGAATCTACCGATGGCCGAGGTTACAGAAGTTGCATCTTTTTATCATCATTTCGATATTTTGAAGGATGAGCAAGATTGCTGGGATTTTACGGTAAGGATTTGTGAGGGGATTAGTTGCGAAATGGGGGGAGCGAATAAGCTTTTTTCAAAGATGAAGTCATACGTATCCAATAGTGTAAGAGTTATTAAGGCTCCTTGTGTTGGTAGGTGCGAACAGGCCCCTGTCGCAGTTGTTCACCAGAATCCGATTCCCTTCGCTGACAAAGAAAAGGTTGTTAAGGCTGTAGAAGATAAATCCTTGTTCCACAAAGAACCTTTAAAGATAAAACACAGTAGGGAAAAAACATTTGTACCGACGGATTTTGTCGAAGCGAGTTTACCATCTTTACCAAAGGATTCACCCCTTTCTATTCCAACTGTTGTTAATTTCGAGCAGTATGTCGAAAACGGTGGTTACGAGGTAGCGAGGAAAGTTTATCAGGAAGAGATATTAGCAGGTAATATAATTGCAACTTTAGAAGACTCCGGGCTTCGAGGGCTTGGGGGAGCAGGTTTTCCTGTAGGAAGAAAATGGAAAATCGTAAAGGAACAGGCAGGCGAAAAGCTCATGGCTTTAAACCTAGATGAGGGAGAACCTGGAACTTTTAAGGACAGAACTTATTTAGAGAGGGACCCTCACCGTTTTTTAGAGGGTATGCTCATAGCAGGCTATGTTGTGGGCATAAAAAAGTGCTATATATATCTCAGAGATGAATACCACGGCTGTCGGAATATACTTGAGAAGGCAGTTAAAGAGCTTACAGATGGATTAGATATTGAATTACCTCAGATAGAGGTTAGAAGGGGCGCTGGTGCTTATATTTGTGGGGAAGAATCCGCAATGATAGAGAGTATTGAAGGTAAACGTGGAGAACCTAGAATGCGCCCGCCATATATTGCACAGGTTGGTTTATTTGGACTTCCAACCTTAGAGCATAACTTTGAATCGCTCTACTGGATAAGGGATATAATAACTCGCGGTGCTGATTGGTTTGCTAGTTTCGGAAGAAACGGCCGGAAAGGGCTAAGAAGTTTTAGCGTAAGTGGTAGGGTGAAATATCCTGGAGTAAAGCTAGCCCCAGCAGGAATTTCCATCAGAGAGCTTATTGATGAATATTGCGGTGGAATGATGGACGGCCACAGTTTTTACGGTTATTTGCCAGGGGGTGCCTCTGGGGGAATTTTGCCCGCAACCATGGACAACATTCCTTTAGACTTTGATACCTTGCAGGAATACGGATGTTTTATAGGTTCAGCAGCGATAGTAATTTTTAGTGATCATGATAAAGCTAGGGATGTAGCACTTAATGTTATGAAATTTTTTGAACACGAGAGCTGTGGTCAGTGTACGCCTTGCAGGGTCGGAACCTCAAAGGCTGGTAANTTGATGGGTGAAAAAAANTGGAATAGTTCATTATTAGGTGACTTAAAGCAAGTCATGACTGACGCATCAATTTGNGGGTTAGGNCAAGCTGCCGCAAACCCAATTAATTGTGTTCAGAAATATTTTCCAGAGGAGGTNTCATAATGAATGCCCCAGAAAATTTTCTAGAAAAATTAAAATCCAANGTAGTTAANTTNAACTTAAACGGNANNATTGTTGAGGCGAATGAGGGNGAAACTATNTTAGAGGTTTCTGAAAGGGAAGGTGTTGATGTCCCAAGATTATGTTACAAAAAAGGTTACAGGGGCGACGGAAATTGTAGGTCGTGCGTTGTTGAAATAAAAGGAGAAAGAGTTTTAGCACCTAGCTGCTGCAGAAATGTAAANGAAGGAATGGAAGTTTCAACTGACAGTGAAAGGGCTACAAAAAGTCAGAAGATGGTTNTTGAGATGTTGCTCGCGGATTTGCCAGAGGTCGGACACAAGTGGGAGACAGAAGATGGAACCAANCCACATGGGGAACTNTCNTTTTGGGCTTCAAAAATGGGTGTNGAGGCTAGAGATGAGTTAAAAGAGATTAGGAGAGANGCTGTNGAGCAGGATATATCNCATCCTGCAATGTTTGTAGANTTATCATCTTGTATTCAGTGTGACCGATGTGTTCGGGCTTGCAGAGAGGAGCAAGCTAATGATGTNATAGGNGTTTCAGGCAGAGGGGCTGANACCAAGATTATTTTTGACACAGGAGTTCAAATGGGGGCGAGCACTTGTGTTGCTTGTGGAGAATGCGTGCAGGCTTGTCCTACGGGAGCCTTGATGCCAAAAAGTTTAATAGGAAATCAAGTTGTAGATAAAGATGTGGATTCCGTTTGNCCTTTCTGTGGGGTTGGTTGCTTATTAACCTTTAAAGTCAGGGATAAGCGGGTCGTTGCGGTAGAAGGTAGGGATGGCCCTGCTAACCATAATCGTTTATGCGTTAAAGGAAGGTTTGGCTTTGATTACATACACCATCCTGAAAGGTTAAAAAAACCCCTCTTAAGAAGGAAAGGGGTAAAGAAAGATTTACGCCACATTGAAGGAAAAACCCCTTGGCAAGAAGTTTTCAGGGAAGCTACTTGGGANGANGCTTTACGTTTCGCAAGTGGAGGTTTAAAGAAACTTAAAGATGATTTTGGAACAGGGTCCTTGGCTGGNTTTGGTTCTGCNAAGGGAAGTAACGAAGAAGCTTACCTNTTTCAAAAACTCGTTAGAACTGGATTCGGTAATAATAATGTCGATCATTGTACTCGNTTATGCCACGCTTCAAGCGTAGCAGCTTTGCTTGAAGGTGTTGGNTCNGGGGCTGTAAGTAATCAGGTAGCGGATGTGGAGAAAGCAGAGGTAATATTGGTCATAGGTTCTAATCCGACAGAGAATCATCCAGTGGCAGCTACTTGGATGAAAAACGCCGCTAAAAAAGGNACAAAAATTATATTGGCAGACCCAAGGTTAACTCAGATTTCGCAGCATGCTTGGAAATCACTTCCTTTCAAATCTGGAGGTGACATTGCTTTANTNAACGGGATGATACANGTAATTATCGAAAAAGGNCTCGTTGANCAAAAATTTATTGATGAAAGNGTAAACAACTTNGANGAGTTAAAAAAACGTGTTTCCGATTTTACACCTGAAAAAGCATCTGAAATATGTGGGATTTCNCCAGAGCTTATTACCGAGGTTGCATGTGAATTTGCAACTTCNAAAGGGTCGATGATTCTTTGGGGNATGGGTGTTAGTCAGCATGTTCATGGAACCGATAACGCTCGCTCTCTGATTGCGTTATCGACGATTACTGGACAGATTGGTAGGCCTGGAACTGGACTTCANCCATTACGGGGACAGAATAATGTGCAAGGGGCTAGTGATGCGGGTTTAATTCCAATGATGTTCCCCAATTATCAAAAAGTAGTAGATGATGAAAAGCGAGAGTGGTTTGAGTCCTTTTGGGGAAGCNANCTAGATAATAAACCAGGTTTTACGGTCACGGAAATAATGGACCAAGTTTTTGCAGATGAAACAGACGAAAATAAAATTCGTGGGTTGTATGTGATGGGGGAGAACCCCGCAATGAGCGATCCAAACTTGAATCATGCACGGTCTGCACTTGCTCACTTAAATCATCTTGTAGTTCAAGATATTTTTATGACTGAAACTGCGTGGCTTGCTGATGTTGTTTTACCAGCGTCTGCNTGGCCAGAGAAAAACGGNACTGTAACNAACACGGATAGAATGGTACAGATGGGACGGAAAGCAATTGAGCCNCCTGGTGATGCAATGCAGGATTTGTGGATAATTCAAAAAATAGCTAAGGGTTTAGGTTTNGACTGGAACTATCCTGAGNCTAATTGTGGNGTAGAGGAGATTTATGATGANATGCGTCACGCAATGAAGGATTCAATTTGGGGTATTACCTGGGAACGGTTACAGGCCGAGGAAAGCGTGACTTATCCATGTCAGTCAGTTGATAAACCAGGAGATTCTGTGGTGTTTACAGATAAATTTCCAACTAAGGACGGCAGGGTTAATTTGGTTCCTGCTGATCCAGGAAAGCCNGATGAGAGGCCAGANTTAGAATATCCTTTTGTGCTCATAACTGGTCGACAGCTCGAGCATTGGCACACNGGTAGCATGACNAGAAGGGCCACTATTTTAAATGCCATTGAGCCTGGCCCCACTGTGTATCTTAACGGAAAGGACATGGTAAANCTNGGACTTATTGGCGGNGATAGCGTAAAAATTTCATCTCGNAGAGGNGAAGTAAAAGTTTTGGTTAGGAGAGANGATGGNACCCCAGACGGTAATGTTTTTATGTCATTCGCATACAGAGAGGCAGCTGCCAACATTCTCACGAATGCTGCNCTGGATCCAGTAGCTAAAATTCCTGAGTTTAAATATTGTGCAGTCAAACTCAGTAAGGTTAAGGATTAATTAGACCATTTTGAATTGCAATTAACGCAAGCTCTGTTTGATTCGATACCTTAAGCTTCTGTTTTATATTGTAAAGGTGGGTTCCGACTGTTCTAGGAGATAAGTTTAGCACCGTCGCAATGTGATTGACGCTTTGGCCATTGGCAAGCGCCATAAAAACGTCAAACTCTCTTTCCGATAAAACATCCACTGGACTGGAGTTACCCCCAATTTGGTCAATAGCCATTTTTTGCGCAATTGTTGGTTCAATATACATAGCACCAGAATTTATCTGTCGAATAGCTTTAATTAGTTCTTCTGGAGCTCCTCTTTTCGAAAGGTAGCCGTTCGCGCCAGCTTTAAGAGAACGTTTTGGGTAGATCGCGTCCTCATGAGCGGATAGGATAAGTATCTTTGGTGGCGCTGATTTGCTAAGCACTCGGGAAATAGTCTCCAGTCCTCCAATCCCAGGCATAGAAAGGTCCATTACCAAAACGTGTGTTTTTAACTTTGTTAAAAGCTTTATAACTTCTTCCCCACTCTCTGCCTCACCAATTACGTCTATATCTTCCGTACCTTGAAGTAATAACTTAAACCCCATACGAACTACCGCATGATCATCGGCCAGTACAACTTCAATTTTTTTCATAAACTTAATCCTTTTTGCTAGTCTTTGATAGCTCGCCAATATTGTCTTTTGTTTTTTTGAATGGAATATTAGCAGTTATTGTGGTTCCAGTAGTTTCTGAAGGTTTCACCGTAAACTTACCTTTTAGATTTTGTATTCTGTCCCTCATGCCACGTAACCCAAACCTATCCGCTGTATTCATTCTCTCGGTTGAGATGCCGACACCATCATCTTTTACACTTAATTCTAGATAATTATTGCGTTCGTTATGTTTAATAGAAATCTCTATTTTTTCAGCCCCCGAGTGTTTTATAGCATTATTCACACATTCTTGTATTACCCGAAAGAGTGAAATTTCTATTTCTCTAGGTAGAGTTAATCTTTCCGTATCGAGTTTAAACTGAATTTTTTCATGGATTTTATTCCAATCATCTACGGATTCAATAAGAGTGTCTATTAACCCAAAATTTTCTAATGAAATTGGTCTTAAACCCCTGATTATGTTGTGTACTGCGTCATAGATTTGACTGGCAACCGATACGATTGTTAGGCTATTCGTATATATTTTTTTGTCCACTTCGTCTTTACGATTTGCCATTGATTGAGCAATACTTTTTATTGCCGTCACATATTGACCTAATTCATCGTGTAGTTCCATTGCTAAAGCTTTTCTTTCTTCCTCAAGTCTTGATTGCACAACCAAAGAAAGCTCTTTGTTTTTTTCTAATTCTCTTTTAGTTTTTTCAGCTAGTTTTTGCTCTGTTAAGTCGCGAATTACAAAAAGAATCCCTATTACTTCGTCAGTGGTTGGTTCAATTATAGGTGTAATTTTTTCTGATACCTCTATTTCTCTGCCTAACTTTGTCTTTCTTACAGTTTCTTGAATCTCTAATGGTTTAGACCGTAAAATCTCATCAAGGTTGTTCTTCATGTCATCTTGCACATGACTCGGAAAAAGATCGAATATTGTAATTTTTTCAAAGGAACCTTTTGGATAGCCTAAAAGTTTTTCAGCAGCGGGATTCCAAAAGCTAATTGCTCCGTCTTTATTAGTTATTAAAATAGATGCAGTAGACTGCTCAATCGCTAACGTAAGTTTACGGTTTTCTTGTAACCCTAATTCAATCGCATTTGCCATTTGATTAAAACCCTCAGTGACACTTTTAAATTCTGTGATTGAATAGCTGGGTAGCCGAGTTTGGAAATCACCTTTTTTCATTTTATTTAAACCCTCTACAATATCTTGGACTGGATGTAAGGCTCNTCCGATAATCCAAAATACAACTAGGTTAACTATTATAAAAAAAACAATACCCAAAATAACTAACTCTCTTAATTCATCCCATGCATCCAGTATTGCTCTTGAAGGGTTCGGAATTACTTCAACATTTAGTCCTTGGGTAGGTATTACAAAAGGAATTACTTTTGGAGATACAAGGTTTGTGAACCAAGGAGGAGCATTTCTTCCAGCCTTATATTTACTAGCAGGAGANTTGTACAATAAAGCTCCGCTATTATTNATCATTTTTATCTCATGCGCTCTTATTCGGCCCAAGTTTACCAAAAATCTTTTTAANTCTTTTTCTCGGTCTTTACTAGGTGTAAGTAGNTGTGTCCGAGCAAGAAAATTTGAAAGTAACTGACGAGTTACCTTGGTGCCCGCTGTCATTTCTTCTCGAATCTGTCGTTTTATATGTTCTAGTTGTAGTGCGGCAGTTGACCCAATAAANACAAGCATCAGTAAAGTCATTAGTAGATTTATTTTTACGCGTAAACTCATGAAATTTTTTCTAACTCTTCTTCTATCGTCTTAATCAAAGCAGATTTTATTTTGGGGCAGAATGCATTGTGTCCAGCGTTTTGTATTATTTTAATCTTTGAGTTTTTTAGCGAATTATGTAACTTAAAGGCATTTTCTTTCGGACAAATCGGATCCAAATCTCCCTGAATAATTCTTACACTTTTATTTATTAAAGTGCTACAGCTCTCAAGGATTTCATTTTGATATAAAAAACAGTCGTTTATTAAATAATGGAGATGGACTCGCATCCTATTAAGTTCTTTTCGCTTAGCATCTGGACTTATTTTTTGCATTTTAAAATCTACGCTACTAAATCCTTCCTCAGACATTTTTATTGCCGCTTCTTCAAGATTTTGCCATCTCCTTATTGCATCGTAAGTTTTCTTTTCTTCAAAATTAAAAACAGCCTCATGGTAATGGCTCAGAATATTTTTTCCTGATGGAACAATTTTTACAAAGTCGTAGTAAACTTTCGGAAAAAACTTTTTCCCCATGTCGTTTACAAACCAATTAATTTCATGTTTTGTACCGAGAAATATGCCACGTAATATTAGGCTTTTAACTTGCTCTGGATATTTGCTCGCATAGTATAGAGCCAAAGTTGAACCCCATGAACCTCCAAAAAGAACCCAGGACTCAATTTTTAAATGTTTGCGAATAAGTTCGATATCTTCAGTAAGGTTTTGAGTTGTGTTATTAAAAACTGATCCATTTGGAGTACTGTTACCACATCCCCTTTGGTCAATAAAAGTTACGAAGCATCTATTTTTATCAAAAAAAACTTTCGATGAATCGGAAAATCCACTTCCTGGTCCACCGTGTAAAAAAACCACGGGAATACCTTTTGGGTTCCCGTATGTTTCAAAAAATACGTTGTGATTACCGCAAACCTTCAAATAACTTTTATTCACT
>NYVY01000070.1 GCA_002684875.1 Pseudomonadota bacterium | reverse complement strand
GCATTGGAATTGAAGGTGAGTGACTATAGTGCTTTCATAAAAGAAAATAGAAAAATTGAAATCTATTTAGCATTACCAGTTTCTACCAAAAGAAATAAGGAGGGGCTCTTTCGATTTTCGGAAAAAACAACTCTTCCAGTAGGAGACGATTATTCAGATAGTGAGGCTATAGATATTCCACGACTTTCTCCAAATATAAAAATTATTGGTGGAGAGCAACCATCTGGTTTATATGTTTCTTTTAAATTGTGCGAGCTATACGAAGATAATGGTGTAACCAAGATCGGTGATTATATTCCTCCCTTAGTAACGATAAACGCCTCAGTTTTTTTAACTTCAAGATTAAAAACTATAAGTAAAGGTCTAAGGGAGAAAGCCGTTTTTCTTGCGAGACAAGTAAGCTCTGTAAAATTTTCTCCAGCTGATGCTGACCAGTTTTCAACGAACCAGAGGTTAAGAATAATTGTAATGCTTTTACCAAAACTAGAGGGAATTATGCAGATGGACAGTGTTTCTCCAAGAGCTTTATACCTAATACTTTGCGAAGTGCTTGGACCTATCAGTCAACTAAAAATCGGTGGGATTCCAGAGATACCTCCAAAGTACGACCATCAGAAATTATTTAGTGTTTTTGATAGTATTTTCAAAATGATTATAGGATCAATATCAGAGGTGAGCCAAAATTATCATGAGGTTCCATTTAAAAAAATTGACGTTGGTTATGAGATTGTACTGAAGCCAGAATGGATAAAGAGCTCATTAGTACTAGGCTTAAAGGGGGTGGATAAATCATATGTTAATTCATGGGTAGAATCAGTGATTATAGAAAAAAGCACCGAAATTGAAAACTGCAGACAAAAAAGAGTATTAGGTATGAAAAGAAGAAAAATCGAAGAGTTTTCTGCAATGCAATTAAAATCTTTACCAGGAGTTAATCTTATTGAGGTAATTTGTCCAAAATCACTTGAAGATTCAGAATATAAAATCGTTGTTGCTACAGAAGTATCGCAAAAAAAATCGGATGAATTAAAAGATCTATGCTTGTTCGTACAGGGTTCTTTTGAAGATTAGTCATGAAAAAACATAATCAATTTATTAATGAACCGAGCGTTAAAAAATTACCGACAAGTAGAAATGTTATTTTCCAAGATATTCCAGAAGATTATGGGAATCATTTTTCATTAATCAAACTGAGAGAATTTTTAAAAAAGTTAGTATTTGTTATAGATAGATCTCAAAAAATGAAAAAAAATTCTTTTATTGAGGGAGAAAAAGTAATAGATAAACAGTCAGACGAACCTACTTCCGATACAAAGTATGAGTATGAAAAAAAGTTAGCTTTGGACGTTAGAGATGAAATTTGTAATTATTTGGGTATGCAAGAGGTGGAGTTTAGAAAGCTTGGAACGTCCTTAGAAAAAGAAAAATATGATGAAATTTGTTATCTTCAATCCGCTCTTGCAGATGAATTTCTACTTGCTTATGATTGGCCATCTCGTTTTATTTTCACAGAGTTTTTAATAGAAGAAAAATTATTTGGTACCAGAATAGCTGGCGAAAAAGTTTTTGAGAATATAGAAAGGGTTCTAGAGAAAAGTCCAGGGAGAGAAGTGGAGTTGGCTCAGCTTTACTTACATGCTCTTAGTATAGGTTTCGAAGGGAAGTTTAAAGGAAGTCTTTCTAGTGAAAAAATTGATAGGATAATCAAATCACTTTTTTTACATATTGCTAGAACTGATCCTGCGTTGGGTCCCTTAAATCATAATGGTATGAGTCTTGAAAGAAAAATTAATTTCAAGGATTATGAAAGGATTATTTCAAAATTAAAGCCTTTAAAGTACTTTAGGTTCAGTAAGTATTCACTTATTGGGTTTTCTATTCTAATAGCACTTTTATTGGCTTCTCAAGTTATTTACATATTAGTCACAAAGCCCCTGCGTGAAGTCATTGAAGATAATAAATATACTGTATCTATGGGATACGAAACTAAGATTGCCTGTACCGAATCCACAGGAGTGAAGAAGTTATGCATGAGGTTTTTTAATGCTTAACAATATATCGATACTTTGGATACTGTTGGTTATTTTCATTGCACTAACTATTTTTGGCTTCGCTATATTTTTTAGCACTAAACGACCAAAAAAAATAAAAGAAGAGGTCAGGTTGGATAGGAATAAAATTCACTCAATCTTCAATAGTTGTGTGCAGAAAGTGAGCGGTTCAGGTAATAAGGGAAAGTATGATTCTCCCTGGGTAGTATTGCTAAATGAGGGTGGATCAAATAATCGATTTCCATTAGAGCATTTAGAAATATTAAAGTCAGAATCAAGTACAGCCACAGATGATAAAAGATTCTTATGGCATTATTTTAGTAAGGGTACAGTCATTGAGTTTTCATCAATTGCTTTAATGGATCAAGACGTAACCGATAGTGAAGAGGTTAGGTGGGAAGAGTTCTTAAAAGCTGTCGGTTCATATAAACCACGAAGACCAATTGATTCTATCGTTGTCACTATACCAGCTGAGACTCTACTAAAAGCAAGAGAAAATAGCGAAGAAAAAAAGAAGTTAATGAATCTAGCTCAAAGCACTAGCCGCAGGATCTGGCTTGCCCAAAATAGGTTTGCTGTACGATTTCCAGTATATATTGTTATTACTGGATCTGAAGCAATATCTGGNTTTACTTCTTTTTCTAAAGGTTTGCCAGAGAGCATGCGGACTAGNATTTTAGGATGGTCTTCCGCCTATGACCTNTCAGAAAGATTTTCGGTTAGTTGGGTAAGANAAGCGATAGATGNAATTAGTAACCGTATTTCTAGANTAACNACTGAATTAGCTGCATCAGATGTACGTTCAGAGAAAAGATTAGAAGANTTTCTTTTACCNCTCGAACTTTCTGAATTNAAAGAAATATTAGTTTCATATACAGAAAGGCTTTGTGATTNTAATAACTTTTATGAACCATTTTTCTTCCGTGGAATATTTTTTGTTTCAGATAATAATAACCAAAATTTTGCAAAAGACCTGTTTGATAAAAAGATTTTTGGGGAGTTTGGGTTACTACAAGCGTCAGAAAGTCAGAGATTTAGAAGAGTTTTACCGAATAAATTTATCAAATGGATTTTTATATTATTTGTTTCTTTTTGGTCAANTGGTCTTGTACTAGCAACAATCAAAGGAAACCAAGTCGTNAGTAGACTCACTGAAGGTATAGATGGTCTTAACCAGGACGCTAAACAAAGAAATGAAGCTGACAGGCAGGGAGAGACTCTTGATTTTGAATGGTATAGAANAACTGCTGTAGCATTGATNCTTGGTCTCGAAGATCTTGAAAGTGTTAGAGTAAAGGAAGGGGTAATTGGGAATTATGGGACAATTTTCATGCCAGGGTCATTGCCTGTGTTTGATGACTTATTCATCAATGCAGACAAGAGAATTAAAAAAGATTTTGGTGAATTAGTTATAAATACCTTAACTAGATCTTTAGAGCAAACTACTGCAAAATTGACTGGGTCAAATTTTAATCAAGAATTGGGAAAGATTCAGTATTCAGAAGGAAATTGTATTGCACCAGTTCTTAAAAAAGAAAAACTGGTTGCTGTAGAAGGAACTTCCTTAAAANTAAATGAGTCTNCAAATCTTCAATCATTACAAAGTTTTTTAAATGAAGCAAAGTCTATCGAAAAAGCAGTTAAGGCTTTAAAAAGTTTGCGGTATACATCAAGAACAAGTTCAAACGAATTTCGATACCTTGCGAGTTACCTGCTNAAAGTAGACTTAAGAGGAAANCTTAATGGANTAACTGATCTATTTGCAAAAAGTGTACGTGGTAAGACGGANATCATAGATACTGAATCTATATCTAAAGCTCTGAAATGTTCTCTNACGGAAGGTGTTTATCAACTCTCNAATGAAATTTTCATCAANAATCCACTTCTTNNNGATGAAAAAAAAATCATACAGGCACAGGATAAATACTTGAATGAAGAGACGAGCAATTTATCTCAATTAAAAATAAAAAGNATGTTAACAACCCTTGTAAAGAGTATCGAAAACCAAGAATTATTACTGGCGCAAGGCGGTGGCTTATGGATGTTTAAAAAAAATTTAGACTTAGGTAGTGATTATGACCAGTTAATAGCTGCTATAAAAGAAAACTCTCTATTGGGAATAAACCTATCCAACCAAGTAAAAGAAAAAGCCTTAAAGGANTTTGAACAACTCAAGATTAGTTATGATAGCTTAACAAGGTCTTATGGGCCTCTAAAGCCAATTATTATGAAAAGAGATGCTGATGGGAATATGGTTCTTTCCTTGTCAGAGGATCGAGAACTACTTCGTAATGCTCTTAGAAAAATTCTAAGTAAACCAATCATGTCAGAATTAATTAAGGAAGATATAGAATACCGTGAGGTGTCTCCAATTGCGAATTGGGACGTATCCTATTTAGACTCGGCAATTTTATTAAAAAAATATAAGAATAATTTTTANAAAACTGAATTAGTTCGTTTNCCACAACAATATAGAGAAAAAATTAAGGAAAGNATAAATTACCTAATAGAAACGAANTTAGTTTCGTATGTTGCAAGTTCTTATAGNCCAAGTCCGATAAGTTCTTTTAGTACAGNNTTTGATATAAATAACANGAGTTTATTTACGTATGTNGATTCATTAATTAAACTCAAGGAAGTGTTGNGTTTTATGAAGGAATTACAACAAAAAGAGGATTTTCAAAAATTAAAGAAAATAATTGTTAAAGATGCGGAACTTCGAAATAAATTAATTGATAATCGATTAAAAAAAATAAATAAACTTCTCGTAAAAAAAGACGTTGTCGTTTCTTGGGACAAATCATATTTAAATCAAATTAAAGATCTTAGAACTATCAGTAGTCCAGATGAGATAATAAATACATCATTATTTGAAGATTTTGAAAAAAAAGAAATAGAGTCAGTGTTGTACAAAGAACCTGTTTTGCAAACATTTTATCTTATAGAGAAAGGTTTTTCTTCACTTGGTGTTGATGCGTATTGGAAAAATTTTGATATTAGAAATGAAAGCCAGAATGAATATAGGGAAAACATACAATTATTAGATGAGGCAAAAAAATATATATCAAGGATTGATAATTCCGAGTATGAAGAGGCGATTGAACAAATTATAATGTTTGATAGTGCTAATAGACTAGGATTGCTAAATAAATATATTTCTCAAAAAAACTACTTTTTCCCGAGNCCTTCTGATGTCGATCGTTGGGATGGAAAGTCGAATATTATAAAAAACTTTTATTCGGTTGAAAGTTTGCCTCAGCTAAGAGAATTAATTAATTTTCAGGTTACAGAGTTAAAAAAAATAAGCAGATTAGGGAAGGTCTATATACAAGCTATCTCTGCTGATTTCTCTAGGAAAGAGAAGCGAAAATGGGATTTAATTTATTCTGATCTCGATAATTACGAGAAAAAAATGCCGAGTGATGTAGGAAATATAGAATCTTTTTTAATTAGTAACTTAAATAATTTTTCGCTAGATGGGTGTAAACAGTTTAATGAGGAAAAATTTACCTCTAGTAGCGTAGATTATTTTAAAGAAAAGCTTTATAAACTAAGGGTAGCTTTCGGCAAAAAATGCACCGAGGTTAAGCAGGACGAGGTAGTTAGAAAGTGGATCAGAGCCTCTGACAATTACAATAAATTAATCTTAGGCAAAAGGCCAATTACAGAAAAGTACTCTAGTAATCGTTCAGGGTTTGACTACTTGGAGATAGACAGTATTAACCCAGAAGATTTGTCGAAAGTGCTTGCAGATTTTCCTACTTTGGACGAAATTCTTGACGTTACCAGCCAAAGTACGAGGTCCCTTGAGTTTAGGTTGTTTTATCAGCATTTAGAGGCTCTTCGGGATACATACTATCCTTTCTTTCTTGGGAAAGAAGTCGACGAAAAGAGCTATCAAGTTGAAATTTTGTTTAGAAGAAACAGAGAGACAGAACTGTTCGGCGATAAAATAATTGATTGGAGTATTGAGATATCAGATAAAAAGATCGATATGTATGGAGGAGACAAGTTCTTAAAATGGAGTTATGGAGATAAAATTTTGATGAAATTAAGGTTTGCCTCTGATACAGATATAGNCCCTTACTTATTAGAAAAAAGTNCTTACTATTCCGTNGTTGGTAAAAAGGTTATCTACCGCTATGATGATCCTTGGGCTCTTTTTGATATGATGAATGCTCATGGGATTAGACCAGAAAAATCATCAATCGGACAAATCCTAAAATTTGAATTTCCAGTTCGACTAAAAGANGGATCAACNGAAAATGAGAATATTGACTTAAATGCTAGGATCTTTTTGGAGCTTAGACTNAGGTCTTCACACGATAATAANCGATTAAAATTTAGAGGTACTACCCGTATAGAACCACCATTATTATGAGTAAGCAAAAAAAAAGACGACCATTTTCTGAAGAGGTGCTAGCTCTTANTAAACCAATAAGTAAAGATAGTAAATGTGGGAGTTGGATTCGGTCAGCCCCAGAATATTTATCAATCCTTACTGATAAAGAGGAAGATGATTCTACTTTACCCATGGGCGAATGGGANAGACCGTTAAAAAAGGCGAACTGGAAAAAGNTTATACAAAAAACTGAAGTNCTATTAAAGANNGAAACAAAAGATTTAGAGCTTATTCTCNTATTATTACAAGCATGGACTGCTGANTACNACTCTTTTGGTTTAAAACAGNGTTTATATCTTTTAACAAGATTAACAGANGAGTACTGGGACGATNTCTGGCCAAGATACACTGATGATGATCCTGAAGATAGAATCAGAGTATACAGATGGCTCAGTTTGAAGGGTGGTTTGCACATAAAGAAAAATCTTTCAATTTTAAAAAGAAATAACATTAGATTAAACAATTTTACATTTGTAGATTATGAGAATTCTGAAATTAATAATGGTAGTTTATCGAACAATAACGCGAACAAAAGAGGATCTAGTGTCAAAACTTCCGAAAATTTTACACAGATAAAAAATAATAACAGTATTCTAAATTTAAGAAAAACCCTCGATAGTGAAGATTTTGAATGGTTAATCTTAACAAAACAAGACATTGAATCGTGTGAAATATCTATTAAAGAATTAGAACATAAATTAGATGAAAAACTCGGGAATAGGTCACTATCATTTCTTAGTTTAAAAAAAGATCTATATGATATTAAGTTATTAGTAGAACAACTTTCGACTAGATTTTCTGAAAGAAAATCATCTCAAAAAGAAAAAGAAACAAATCATTTTTTTTCTGAGCAACAGTTAGAAAAATCAACATGTGACCTTGGCGAGACTTTTTCGGATAGACCTTTATCTAAAAACCTTACACAAGTAGATTTAAGAAGCTCAGTAGATGGTACTTATAGAAGTAAAATCTATAAAAAAATTAATGAACTTTCGCGCGAGCTGAAAAACCTTGAGCCACATAGTCCAACTCCTTATCTTCTGGAAAGGTTATCAACATGGGAAGATATGTCTTTAAATGAATTGGTTAGTGATATTGCAAAAATGGATGGAACATTAAAGGGATTACTAACTAACATGGAGAAAAAAAATGACTAANAGCTAATTGCCTNATTNTTTTGGTTTNGAAATATNGGATCTATATGGTCCNTCCTTGTTTATTCCAATAACATTTATCCTGGTTTTACCAGAACCTAAATTGTCTCTTATTTCAGGAATTAATAAGTTTTTCTGCTTTCTAGTTTGCAAATCACTATCGAAAGATTCATTATTAGGGTTAACTTTTATGTCCTCAATTTTTTCTGATGTTTTTAAATCATTGTTTGGAAGAATTGGTAATTTTTCCTCTCCAACTTCATCGGTTTTGCTAACATCTCTTATTGTTCGGTCTATAATCTGATCGCATCCAGTAAGTAGAATTGAGATTGATAAAAATTGGAGTAACATAAATTTTTTCATAATAAAATAAATGACAAAATTATCAAGCAGTAGAAATCGAAACCTATTATTCCTATTATTTTTAACAGGATCACTTATATTGCTTTTT
>NYVY01000069.1 GCA_002684875.1 Pseudomonadota bacterium | reverse complement strand
CAGTTTCGTGTATCCGATTATCGTAGGCTAATTTTTTTGCTACTAATACTAACTCTCCTATCAAGCCAGCATCGGTATCTTTCAAATCATTGATTGTAGCTATTTTCTTTTTAGGAATTATTAAAATATGAACAGGAGCAACAGGGTTTATGTCATTAACTGCAAAAACTGTATCGGTCTCATATACTATTGTGGACGGAATCTCTTTTTGGAGTATTTTTTCAAAAATAGATTTGTTTGTCATGTTCAGCACCCTTCTTAGAACTATATTTATGAACCTTCAAAAACATGAAGACTTATTCTATGGTTCAAGTTTACTAGGAAATAAAGCTCTTATTCCGATATGTGCAATATTTAAAACGGGCTCTTTTCACCACTACTCTAATCTATAAAAAAAACCCCTGAGTTGATAGATGAAAGAGCATTCTTATTTGATTAGAACCCGTCACTTACCAACTAACGTAAACTATTGTCCTTCCCTACAGAATCGCAAGCAGTTTTCATAACATCATATTCTACTGACCCAACGGTTAGACTCCTAATTTCGTTCAAAGTTGAACCATAATGGTTCCATACTGGCAACGATTCTGTAACTCTCTTTCCTTTACCCATATGTTGCGAATAGTATTGGTAGTCCAGCCAAGTCTGTTTGTTTTCAACGCAGTCAACTTTATATTTACTTATATGCGAACGAGCTTTTAATGCCGTTGGCTGTGCAAAGTCAATTAGATTGTGGTAATAAACAAACTCATTTTCGTTTTCTATATTATCGGTGTCAATATAGAACATGTCACCACGAGCGTTGACCCCAGCTTTAAACCAACTCTCTGCCGAAAGGTTAAGTGAAGTAAAAAATAGGCAAATAAATAGAACTAATTTCATTAAATTTTCCTGTAAAGTGCGGAGAGACCTAGTATTTATTGCTGTTCAAAAGCCTGATTCCAAAATTACATCTGTAATACTAAATTGGATTTCTTATAATTCTCGACAAAACCTTGTATTACTAGCGCCAAATTGATGATTCTCCCTTCTAGTATTTTTTAAATACTATTGGAGAATTACCCTTCCTTATAAGTAAAACGTCAAAGTTGTCAACTCTTTCACCATATTCTGGCCCATCCATACCTGGACTTCCAATCGGCATTCCAGGAACAGCCAACCCTACCGCCTCTGGTTTATCGCGCAAAAGCCTTTTTATATCTTCCGCAGGAACATGACCTTCTATAGTGTAACCCTCAACACGAGCGGTGTGACACGACCCGTGTTCATCTTTTATTCCAAACTTTGCCCTGGCTGCGGTATTCCCCAAATCTCTATTTTCAACTCTGAAACCATTTTCCTTTAAATGATCGACCCATTTATTACAACAGCCACAAGTGGGACTTTTCCATACTATAATGTCACTCCCTTTACCAAATACGGGATTAAGACCAATAACAAGAAAGAATGACAAGCAAAATAAGGGTATTTTTAATCTATACATCATTAATATGATGTTTGATGTAGCCATTAGTTCAGTACATTTTGGGCTTACTTGCATCGAAGATGGTAAAAATAAAACATTACAAAAGAAAATGAATATACGCTCCCTCTATACTGGTAAATTTTGGTTTAGTCTGAAAGACTATCATTTACTCGATTGAGGTATATTAAAGACCTGTTTCATGAGAATTCTTATTTTGCTGGCATACGTAACATAGTCTATGAATTACATTACGGTATCATTTGAAGTTTTCTTAGGCCTGGTGCTAGATAGCATTTCGGAGTACATTTAACATCGGAGGGCAAACAATATTTTTTGCATCGCTCTTTGTTCTCATATGGTGTCGCACATGACACCAGAAGAAATAAAACAGTCAAAAATAAAATATTATTCATATTTTTCCAAAAATTTTTGGTAAACAAAACTCGTAACAAAAAAAGTTATTCTTGAAACAAATTTAAATTAGTTAGCATTTCTCTTATTCTTTCAATATTTCCTACTTTAAATGATCTAAGACTTTGCAGTTTTGTAAAGCACAAATTACTACCTTTCTGCAGTATCTGAATGTGCAGAATTAATAATACCTCCTAAAAAGAAATAAATATAATGATACCTGCAGTTGCTTTCACTCTAATTATCATTAATCAAGATATTGAAAAAATTATAGTTTTTTCATTTTTCCTAAACTAACAAAAATATTTNACGCAAACACTAATAATCACANCGAGAAAGATAATAAAACATTTTTCGAGNATTCTTCTNCTGAAAGTTTTTTTGTAANTTAAAACGACTTATTGACAAAAAGAAGCTACTAATTTTGTATTTTCTTGCGTAAAAAATTAAAAANNTATAACACATATATTAAAAATNTTTCATTAAAATATANTTCTTTTTTGGACCAANATCTCAGAACTAAATGTGTGAATTATTTTCCTTCTAACAATAACTTAGCTTTTTTTCTANTGTTNATTACTAGTTTACATTTTTACTTTTGATACACCCNTGTTAGCTATGTATACATTGTTATTGCGATGTAGAACTCCAGAATTAACACTATTATGACTTCTGCAATCTATTTCAGTATTCTGAATAATATTGTCGCCATCAGTCGGGTACCGATGATTACCAATGCCCGAGCATAAGCCATTNGTAAACTCTCCTTCATACTCAACTCCATTAGGCCAAGTTAAAATACCGTGTCCATTTTCCTTACCATACTGAAATTCTCCAACATATGTTGAACCATCTCCAAACACCTCTGTGCCATAACCATGCTGAAGTCCATTTTCAAATTCACCTCTGTAACTTTCTTCCCTGGACCAGGTAAAAGTCCCTTTTCCGTGGTAAACGCCAGTCCTGAATTCCCCAACGTATTTCNTGCTCCCGTCAGACCAGGTCTCGACACCTTTTCCGTGTTGCAAATCATTTAGAAATTCGCCCACGTACTTTTCCCCACTTGGGCCTGTTANAGTTCCAAGACCATTTCTCTTACCATCTCTATANGATCCCACATATTTACTTTTATTTGGAATGGTATATACCCCTTCCCCGTCTCGTTTACCGAACTTATGATCCCCTATATACTCNTCACCGTTTAATAANGTTAATGTACCAGAACCATGCCTTTTACCGTCNCTATATCTACCGACGTACTTTACTCCATTAGGCCAGGTATGNACCCCATCTCCATGAAATTTGTCGTTTTGAAAGTCACCTTCATGTTTCTCACCAGTAGGAGAGGTTAGACTCCCAAAGCCATGTTTTTTGTTTTTTTTAAATTCTCCCACATATTGTCTGCCGTCAGGCCAAAGGTAAATNCCAAAACCGTGTCTTTTACCTTCCTTATATTGCCCAAAATATTTGTTACCATTAGACCAAATTTCAGTGCCTTGGCCATGCTGAATCCCGTCTTTGAACTCNCCAACATATTGTCTGCCATCAGGCCGTTTAAGTNCCCCTTGCCCATGAAAATTGTTATTTTTGAAAGCACCAACGTACTTTGATGTTCCACTTACATTTTGTTTGGTACCAAAACAATTATCGTAACGCTTCCTTGGGTTATCTGGACAAACAGAGAGAGCNACNCATTCTACAGCAAAAANCATGGTTAATGAAAAAGTTAATATNCTCATANTTTTATTTTATACAGGACCCTATAAATAAAACAAGCTTTGGTAAATATTAGTTACATAATTACTGTTTTTCTCNGATCATACTGNAGAANACTTATTCCAAAAACATTTTTTTCGCTTGAACATAATTCAACTTAATAAAACTANTTGATTAANGACACAACCCATAATTNCTAACTAGTTTTATTTCACTCTAATTTTTTACACATTTNTTCGCTACCACAATACCNCCTCGNCTAATACATTCCTCNGNAAGACTTTTTTTCANANCCTGAATTTCACGTTTCTTTTCCTTCAGCTCCTTAAAANACTCTAGTTTTTNTTTCTCAGACTCTTCCAACAAATNCATTCTTTGNAGACAAACCTCTTGCCGAACTGCACCCCGACAAACNAANACNGNATCATATTNATCCANTTTTTCGGNAGTTCGNTTTTTTAAACCACCGANCTCTAAATTACTACAAGCCGAAAGTAGCAATCCCAAAAAAAGTGNACTTATTTTTTTTTNCATAACATCCTCACAGACTTATAAGTTGGAGCTNACTCAGTGTATCGANCAAAGCCTTNTTATCCNAATATTAAACCTAAAAAGNTNAAGTNACNTNNAAANCAANTTTTTACANNGAAAAACTAANACAATNANAAACTNCAGAATATNCTATAACTNTNACCCTATCAGAAAAGNTTGNGAATGTTNATTTCAATATGAAGACGAAATAATAAAACTTCTNGATTACAGNACTAACAAATTTGATATAGCCGAAAAAAAAACAAGGATAAGNTTAACANCGACAACATAACAAAGCCCAAAAACNCCTNNAATGAGTAGAACTGAAATAAAGAAAAAATACACACCATTTTTCATTTNTAAAACAACACATTGTTTCAGTTGGCATTTNCCAATCTAAANTCTTTTCCCTTGAATAGTTTAAAGTTTTATAACCACTACACGAATTAACTTATTTATCTCTTTAAAGAACCACCTCATAGCCTTCAAAAACTGGATGACCAATATAATTTTGGCTATTTTTGCCTGCATCTTTGTGTGCTAAACGAAATGATTCAGATTTTGTCCATTCTGTAAAATCACCTTTAGATTCCCACAGACTGTGAGAAATATAAACTGTATAGTCTTCATTACTTGAACCTTTAAGAAGATTAAATTTTATAAAGCCTTCAACATCTCCCAAATGAGACTCTCTGTTTTTCCAAAGATTTTCAAATTCGTTTTCTTTTCCTAAAACAATTTTAAATTCATTCATTGCAATGTACATAGTTTTCTCCAATTACAAACCAATATTAAAAATAAAAAATTTTCATTAGTTTTTTGTTAAAAGACATTTTTAATCCGTAAACGACACTAAATAGGTGTTCGTTAAAAAAAGTTTCAGGGCCGCTTATTTTTTCAATCTTCCCNTTTGAAATTAGCGCTATTTTATCTGCGAATCTTAATGCTAAATTTAAATCATGAATTATCAAAAATACACCNAAGCCTTTCTTTGCAATNTTTTTCATGGTCTCTAATATTTGCAGCTCCCAGTAAATATCCATATTTGCTGTAGGTTCATCTAAAAACAAAAATTTAGGTTTATTTCTGTTANAAGTGTTTTTTAATTGGATTAAGCTCCTGGCAAAATGAACTCNTCTTTGCTCACCACCAGATAAAGTATTAAATTTTCTAGGTAAAAATGTTTTTAATTTGCATTCCTCAGACACAATATTTATAACTTCATCGAGTACTCCATCATTTGATTTGGATATATTTCTCTCTACCCAACCCATTTCTAAAATATCCAATACAGTATAGTCATATACAACTGGAGCATTCTGTCCCATAACGCTTCGAAGTGTTGACCGTTCCANTATGCTAATTTCACNAAGTNGGGTACCGTTATATTTTACTTCTCCAGCGTTCGGTTTTTTNTTNCCAGACATAATATCCAACANCGATGATTTNCCCGCTCCATTTGGACCGACAAGGGCTAAGATTTCTCCTGGTAAAACTTGAAGAGAAATNTCTTTCAAAATTACNGACTCTCCATAACTTAAGCAAATNGAGGAAACGTCAACACTCATTATGTTCGAATCTTAAAAATTAACCATAAAAAGAAAGGTGCTCCAATAGCACTAGTGACAAGACCCACAGGCAACTCGGCTGGTAGAATTAATGTTCTTGAAATTAGGTCTGCAGTGATCATTATAGAAGCACCTAGTAACACAGAGCCGAACAGTAGATATTTATGCTTAACACCCCCTAATAGTCTAACAACATGAGGAATGACAAGACCAACAAAACCAATTATTCCTGACAACGAAACACTCACTCCAACAATAACTGCTGAAAATACTACTACCTTTAATTTTAAATTTTTAACGTCNACCCCGAGTCTATTCGCTTCGTCNTCNCCTAATTGCAACAAATCAAGTTTTCTGCTGANACCANTTAAAAAGAAAATCGANATAGATATAATTAATACTGCNGGAGCTAACAAATCCCAGTTTGCTCCTCCNAAACTACCCATAGTCCAAAATGTTAATCCCCTAAGCTGGGAATCAGTGCTGATGAAAGTCAAAACTCCTATTCCTACAGTAGCAAATGCGTTAATCGCAATACCTACTAAAATCATATAAACAACGCCTCTGTAACCAAAGCCTTTAGTGAGGGAGAAGAGAAGAAAAGTGACCATGCACGAACCTACAATTGCTGCAACAGGTACTAGTAAAAATCCTAGATAATTTTTTACAATAATCTCGGATCCTAAAACAATCGCAAGGGCAGCCCCGAGTGCTGCCCCTGCTGATACACCAATAAGACCTGGGTCTGCTAAAGGGTTTCGAAATAGGCCTTGTAAAGAAGCACCTGCTAATCCCAAACTAGCGCCCACAAACCCCGCTAGNAAGACTCTTGGAATTCGAATTTCCGTAAGAACTTGACTCTCCAAGGTAAGCGGTTCANCAAATANTAAATTAAAAATGCTGGTATTTATTCCCCCAAAAGAAACTCCTAAAAAAAAAGAAAAAACTANAAAGAAAAAGAAAAGCAAAAGAAGCAAAACTTGCTTCCCATCAACAAAATCAATCTTTAAANTAAATAATCTATAAATTTTTTCCATAAATCTTTCGTGCTATCTCCAGTGCAGTAGAAATTCCTCTAGGGCCAAATCCAAGCATTGCCATACCGTTAACATCAATGATTTTGTAATTCTTTGCTGCATTTGTTAAAGACAATGCTGGCTGTTTGACCAACTCATTGATTGAGGAAAAATTTCTCATTCCTCTGCTTGTGATTAAAATATAGTCAGGATTTGCTAGTATCAATGATTCTGGACTTACTGGTTTCCACCCCTTGAAACTGGTCATTGCATTGCTAGCTCCAGTCATTTTTATGAATCCGTCCCCTGGTGTTTCTAAACCAGCAACAACAGGAGATGTTCCCTGCATTGATAGAATTAACAAAATCTTCTTTTTATATTTTTTATTTTTTGCTTGTATATCCTCAAGCTCTTTAATTAGTGGATCTAAATGGGTACTTATCTTTTTCTGTGTCTTTTCTTTTACACTGAAAATATTTCCTAAACAAGAAACCTTTCGTTTGATCCCTTCAACCGAATGAGTCTCAGGAATAATTCGCATATCTACATTAGTCCTTTTTATTTGATCAACAACATTTTCTGGTCCCATATCGTCTTCACCAATTATCAATGTAGGGCTCAGTGATAAAACTCCTTCAGTGGACAAAGCTCTTACATAACCAATAGAAGGAAGCTTTTTTGCCTCCTCTGGATAGCTTGAAGTAACATCTAATGCCACGATCTTTTTTTGTAACCCGAGAAAGTACATTATTTCTGTAAGAGAACCTCCAGCAACAACAACTTTTTCAGTATTCCTCGCAGCATTACAAACTACATTTGCTTGTGCAATGTTAGCGATACAAAAAAAAAAGATAAGAATAATTTTATTTATCGACATTAACTTTGTATCTACATCGTGTATTTGAGGTTTATACCACCGTGAAACCCAGGTTGCGTGTATCGTTGAAATGCCGAACCATTTTGAATAAAAGCAGTATCTGCCCATCGAAGATACTGCTTGTAAAAAATGTTAAAAAGGCCAAAACTTAAAGAAAAGTTTTCTTTAACAGTTGTGTACCCAAGTAAATCAACAACTGTATAACAATTTGTCGGTTGCCTTGTAGTAGAGCTAATTTCCCGTTGTTTTTTTTCTGCAGCAAAGATAATGTTTAGTGATGCGCCCCACCCTTTGTCTGGAGCTTCATATGACAAGCCAAATACACCATTAAGGGGTTGAATCTCATCTAGTGGTTCTCCTGTCGACCTTGATTCTCCCATAGTATGAGAGATACTATATCGAAGTTTCATATCATTCATCAAAGTCCCACTTTTCGATGAGTCTTATCCGAAATATCCCTTACAATCTCCCTATTTACCTTTTCTTCGCGTATTACCGTAACGGTTGCGGGAACTTCATCTATAAGCTTTTCAGTTTTTGTTCCAATTACACTGATTTCCTCAAGTTCAAAATTAGAGGGTGACTGGGCATTTGCCGCGCTTTGCGTCAAAGCAATGATGAATGACAATAACAACACAATTTCAAAGTTAAGCATAATTTCTCTGATCTTTATTAATAATGTTTTTATTGATAACGATTCTCAGTATTATAATGATATTATTTAAAATGTAAATGATTATCATTATCATATGCAATTTTCTTGTTTATTGAACTACGGAAGAACAATTGCAGTCATAAAGACAATATCAGTTTTATTAAAAGGAGCTAAGAAAAAGATATGGAGAATGAAAAAGCAATTTCTGATGTAAAACCATTATTTAATATACCTAAAGTGCCAGCGCCTATCGCGCAATTTCTGTTGCGGGTTCCAATCAGCATTCTATTTTTACAACAAGGTTTTTCGAAATTACCTGTCGCCGAGACTGTTGCAGGATTCGGATTACCTTATATAGTTTGGTGGTTCGTTGCATATGGCGAAATCGGCTCAGCAATAGGATTGATCATCGGCGGGTTGTTAGGCTTCAAATATCTCATTGGGTTGGGCGATTTAATTACAAGATTCTCAGGTATAACCATGACCTGTATCATGACAGGTGTAATTTGGGTTACAGCATCGCCAGACCTTCAATCGATGAATGGTTTTTTCCAATCAATTAAGATGGTTCTGCTTTACGATTATTTACATGTGAGTTTATACTTTGCTGGTCTTTATTTTGCATTGGCTGGTAACGCGAAATGGAATTCCTAGTTATTTAAAAGTCAGAAAATAGAACAGGCCATACTGGAGTTGTTCTATTTTCTACTAGATTTCATTTACCGTATTCAATCATGAAATTTTTTTTAAACCCGTTAAAACTCTAAGCTGAGGAATAATTATGTACGAAAAGAAAGAAGTACCATTTACAATTTATTCAGACCAAGATGAGATGTTACAGCAAATTGTCGAAGCTTACGATCTTCCCGATAAGTCGAAGGCGATCAGGTGCCTTCTTGACTATGTTGAAGAAAATGATGGGAATTGGGATGATATGTTTCAGACAGTTCGATGTAATCATTGTTAGTCAAAGCGACGCTCCTAACCGCAAAGTCTAACTTAATTATTTAAATTTCATTTTTTTTGTTTTAGGGAAGTTCTGTCCTTTTTTATTGCGCTGTCGGCACCAAATTCGTATAACAATTACCAGTGGACCAAATTTGAAACTCGAGTTATTCAGCATCTAGCTTTTTAGCCAGTATTTGTTTGCACACTTTCTTTGTGAATGCAGTGCTAAACACGTAGTTTGGTAGTGGCGTTATTCTCAAACGTTGAGAGTTGTTTCCATACGCTGTGTTTTTGCTAGGAAATGCCATATAACGAATTATTTTATTCTTGTTGTTCTTACAGTTTACTTTCTGTGAAAAAAGAAAGGAGGCATTATCAAAAATTGAGGAGTTCAGTTTAACTAATACTTTTACAACAAATTTATCTTTTGACGGTCTGACAGACCCATGGTCAACATAGTAGAGTGAATCAGTATCTCTTTTCACCAAAACCCAAGCTGAAGATTTTCCCCATAACGTAAAAGGGGTTGCGAGCAACAAGAATAATAACCATAAATTTACACTTTTAAACATTGAATTTGTCACAACTCTTCATGTTTTATAATACCATTTGTAACTCGTTTAAAATTGCGCAAGAGAGAAAATCAATTTTCAAAACTCACCGAAACATTTACCGCATCCATTCATAGTGAATAAGTTTTTTATAACGATAAGAAAACTATTTAGCGTTTCTCTAAAAATTAGAATTCCCCAGCTTACATCTTAATAGTTCAAACCCATATATCAGAGGAACAATCTCCTCCTGGATATCG